>JAFLJV010000066.1 GCA_022712845.1 Sulfurimonas sp.
AGTAATGGACTCTACTTTACAAAAAAGAATGTTCAACAAATAGTTGATACATTTAATTATATTGGCATTAGTATTGATGGAGATGAGCCTACTCATGATTATTTTCGTGGTTTAAAAGGGGCCTTTAAAGAGACGCTTAAGGCTGTACAGCTTGCAAATGCTACAGGTGCAAAAGTAGGAATTCGTTTTACTATCACAAAAGAGACTATAAACTCTTTAAAGTATATATTTGATTTAGCTGAGAGAGAAAATATTCCAAAAATATATATTTCACATCTTGTTTACTCAGGGCGTGGACTTGACAATTTAAAAATGGATTTAACTAAAGAGCAAAGAAGAACTTCTGTAGAGTTTATTCTTAAAAAAGCATTTGAATACTATGAAACAGGCAGGGATATAGAGATAGTAACAGGAAATATGGAGATGGATGCAATTTTATTTTTAGATGAATTTGCAAGAAGATATCCTGAATTAAAAGATACTATGAGAAAAAGACTTGTTAAATGGGGTGGTAATAGTGCAGGACGTAAACTATTAAATATTAATAGTGAAGGTGATGTAAGACCTGATCCATTTTTTCCAATAATGGTTGGAAATATAATTAATCAAAATTTTAGTGATATTTGGAAAGGTGGTAATCTACTAGATGAGTTAAGAGTTCATCCAAGAAAACAGATTACTGGAACTTGTGCAGATTGTGAACAGCTAGATATTTGTAATGGAGGTTCTCGTGCTCGTGCATATGCAATTAGTGGTAATATATGGGCTGAAGACCCATCATGTTACTTAAGTGAAGAAGAAAGAAGGAAACATTAATTATGATAAAAAAAATATTAGTAAGTGCTTGTATAGCTACATCACTATTTACAACACTTCAGGCTAAGGGTGTAAATCCTATTCTTTCAGTACTTAATACAAATGAAAAATTATTTGTAGTTGAGAGAGAAAACAGCTCATTAGCAATAATAGAACAAGGTATGACCAAAGGTCGTATGACTGGTATGCATAACATGAACCATGGTGTTGTGAAATTTCAAGGTAAAGATGGTTATGTAATCTCTCGTGACGGCTGGGTTATAAAATTTGATCCAGAAAAAGAAGTGATTCTAAAAGAATATAAAACCAGCGACAGTGCTATTGGCTTTACAATAAATAAAAATTTTCTTGCAGTTGCTAATTATGCTAAGAAAAGTGTGGATATTTTAGATAGAGATTTAAATCCTCTTCAGTCATTTGAGACTGGTTCTAAAAATGTTGGTATTAAAATCTATAAAGATTATTTGATTTTTTCACAAATGGATAATGATAAAATCACTGTTTTAAAAGATTTAAATGGTGGTAAAGGAAAACCAAACTTTGTGATACATAAAGAGTTTGAAGATGTTGGAGTTATGCCTTTTGATGCAATGATTAAAAATAATAACTTTATAACAGGATTTTTTAAGAGTGATTTTTATGGTGTAGTTGATTTAGATACTATGAAGTACTCAAAAATTGATATTTTACTTGATGATAGAAAGCCAGTTCTTAAAGTCCCACACTTTGGATTTTGGAGTATAAGTGATGGATATGTATTTATTCCAGCAGTTGGAAATAATAAAGTTTTAGTTTATACACCTGATTTTAAATTTGTTAAAAATATTGAGATGGAGGGTTTACCAGTTTTTACGGCTTTATCTCCTGATCAAAAATATATGGCTGTAACATTTTCTGGTGATAAATTCCCAGTTATTCAGATTATAGATACTCAAACACTAAAAATTATTAAAAGATTTGAGTTTGACGGAAAAGTTCTACATGTAAGATGGTCAAAAATTAGACCAAACCTTTTTGTATCTGTAAATGATACAAATAAAGTTTCGGTTATCCATACAAAAGATTGGTATTTAGCTCGCGAAATGTTTAATGTTAAAAAACCATCAGGTATATTTATTTATGAAGAGGCAAAAGAATAATGGGTAAAGTTTATTTAACAGGGGCAGGTCCAGGAGATATTGAGTTATTGACTATAAAAGCACTTAAAGTAATAAAAGAAGCAGATGTAATTATTTATGATCGTCTTGCTAATCCAGATATTTTAGAAGAAGCAAAAAATGGTTGTGAATTTGTTTATGTTGGTAAAGAGGATGGTAAACATATAGTTCCTCAAGATGATATAAATGAAATAATATACCAAAATGCATTAAAATATGAAAATGTAGTTCGTCTTAAAGGTGGAGATCCATTTGTGTTTGGTCGTGGGGGAGAAGAAGCTATATATCTTCTTGATAGAGAGATTAAATTTGATATAATCCCTGGGATTACATCAGCTATTAGTGCTCCAGCATATGCAGGTATACCAGTAACGCATCGTGGTGTAGCAGTTAGCTTTAGAGTTGTAACTGGACATGAATCACCACATAAAAAAGAGTCTCAAATTCCATGGGAAACATTTAAAACAGATGATACTATTGTATTTTTAATGGGTCTTCATAATCTTCCAAAGATAAGCAAAAAACTTATGGAGATGGGTAAAGCAAGTGATTATCCTGTAGCAGTTATTTCAAAAGGAACTACTAAAGATCAAAAAGTTATTGTAGGAACTTTATCTAATATCGTTGAAAAAGTTAAAGATGTACCAACTCCTGCTCTTATTGTAGTTGGGAAAGTTGTTCTACTTAGAGATCAATTAAAATGGTTTGAGGAAAATGCCTAAAGATTATGATACTTCTGCTGCAATAGAGATCGCATCAAATATCTACTGGGTAGGGATGCATCTCGAAAACGACCCTTTTCAATGTCATCCTTATCTTATAAAAAATGGTAATGAGTCTATTTTAATAGACCCAGGCTCAATGCTTGAGTTTGATGAAACAATTAAAAAAGTTAAAAATATTGTTGATATTAAATCAATAAAATATATTGTACTTCATCATCAAGATCCTGATTTAGCAGCAGCAGTCCCAGAGATAGAAAAATTAATAAATAGAGAAGACTTGTTTATAGTTACACACTCTAGGATGTCTGTTTTAATAAAACACTATTTAGTAACTTCTAGTTATTATGAGATCGATAAGCATAATAATCAATTGGTGACATCAAGTGGTTTTAAACTTGATTTTTATACCACACCATATTGTCATTCACCTGGTGCATTTGTAAGTTATGAACCAAAAACAAAAATTCTTTTTTCTGGTGATATTTTTGGTGGAATTGAAGAGTCATGGGATTTTTATGCTGATGAAACATATTTTGATAAAGCAAAACAATTTCATCAGGAATATATGCCAAGTAAAGATATCTTTAATTATGCACTAGATAAAATTGAAAAATTAGATATAAAGTTAATTGCTCCACAGCACGGATCTATAATAAAAAAGAAATATATTTCAAATTTAATTATGGATATGAGAAATCTTGATTGTGGACTTTATATAGAGGAAAAATATAATAAAGAGTTAATAGATACAATACAAGAGCTTCAAAATAAAAAGCAAGCTTTAAAAGAGCGTGATTCACAACTTTTTGAACAATCTAAAAGAGCTGAAATTGGTGAAATGATTGGAAATATTGCACATCAATGGCGACAACCTTTAGCAATTATTAATAGTACGATAGGTATATTGAAGGAAAAAAACAGTGTCAGTATGCTTAATAAAGAAGAGATTAGTGATAAGCTTGAAAAAATGGAAAAACGTATAATTTATATGTCGGATACAATTGAAGATTTTATGAATTATTACAAACCAAATAAAGGAAAATTTTATTTTAGTATTTATGATGCGATACAAAAGGCAATTGATTTAACAAATATATCTACAGATAGTAAAAATATTAAAATAAATATTAAAATAAATAAGAAAGAAAAGCTTTATGGGCTTATAAATGAATTCGTTCAAGTAATTGTCTCTATATTATCTAACATAAATGATTTGGTTAGTAGTAATTTAACAGACGTGAATGTTACAATTTGTTTAAAAAAAGATGAAAAATACACAGTTCTCAGTATTCTTGATAATTGCGGGGGTATAAAAGAGGAAAATTTAAGTAAAATTTTTGATCCATACTTTACAACTAAACATAAGTCAATGGGAACAGGACTTGGCTTACATATAGCAAGAATGATTATTGAAGACAACATGAATGGTACACTAAGTGTAAAAAATAGTAATAATGGAGCTAAATTTATAATAAAGATGAAGAATGACACCTGAGAAAATAAAAGATATATCAATTTTAATAGCTGAAGATGAGCTAGAATTATTAGAATCTATCAGTGAATATATAGAGATGTTTTTTGTTAAAGTTTATAAAGCATCATGTGGAATACAAGCTTATGAAATATATAAGCAGAAAAGTCCAAGTATTATTTTAACAGATATTAATATGCCTAATTTAGATGGACTTAGTTTAGTTTCAAAAATTAGAGAAAAAGATAATGAAACAAAGGTAATTGTAATGAGTGCTCATTCAGAGCAAGATAAACTTCTTCATGCTGTTAAACTTCATCTTGAAACATATTTAATAAAGCCAATAAAAAGTGATGATTTAAAAAATGTACTTTTAAAAACAGCAGAGTTAATTAGAAATATTGAAAAAAGAATCTATATTAATGATAATGTTTATTGGAATATTAATACAAATACTTTATGGAATAATAAACAAGAGATAGAATTGGGAAATAAAGAAAATTTACTTCTTAGATTATTGTTTTCAAAACCAAATCATAGTTTTAGTGCACAAGATATTTTTGAATATCTTGCACAAGGTAAAGAAAAGAAAGAATTTTCATCAAACTCTATAACATCTTTAATGAAAAGATTACGAATGAAGATACCAAATGATATTATTCATAATATATATGGAGCAGGATATAAAGTGATAACAATTTAGATATTAAAAATCGAGGCTGTAAAATAAACCGTGCAAACTCACCTCTTATCTAATAATTACTTAGTATATTTTGACATAATTTCACTGAAAAATATACTAAGTTGAGGAAAAATTTCATACCAACTTCTGATACTGTTAGTATTCCATTTATTTTGTTGCACTATACATCTTTGAATTTCTACTTTAGGATAAACAGCTTTTATAGCTTCATTGAAGCCATTTAAACCATCAATTGCGAAGATAAGGACATCTTGTATGCCACGCTTTTGAATATCATTTAAAACAGTAAGCCAATATTTACTTATTTCATTTTCTCCAATCCAAATACTGATGATCTCTTTTTTACTTTCAAGTGTAATACCAAGCATTATATATGCAGCTATCCTAAAGGATCAGCTTCGCAAGTTATTTTTAACAACTGTTGTGGTTCAAAGCTAGAATCTCTATCTCTGGGTATAAATACATCAAATTGTCCATACTTCGACTTTATAGTTTTTTCGTTATAGCCATTACGGGAATTGGAAGTATTTAACTCTTTATGTTTATCGTAGCCTAAGTGTGAGGATAGTTCTTCTTGGGATGCAGTTTGTTGAGTATATTCTTACCCTCATGCGTAAATCCTTTACAAGTAATTTATTCGATTATCATATCGAATAAATCTAATTGTTAGGGTTTACACAGTTATATTTACACTCTCTAAAAATTATCTAAATTGTATTTTTTATAAAGCTTTTTAGCTTCTTTATTTCCAATATCTATAGATTTTTGTGCCCACTTTTTTGCTTTTGGAAATTTGTCTAGTTCACAATATATCTCGGCAAGTAAGTAGTAAGCACTCTCATCACCATTAACAGCACTTTTTTCAAGCCAAATAGATGCTTCATTGAATTTTAAAAGTTGCATATAGATACGACCAATATTTTGTTTGGCATCTTTATGTCCTTGTTTAGCAGCACTCTCTAATAATTCAGCTGTTTTAGTAACATTCATATCTGTAGCATCTCCATTATAATGCATAAGTGCTAAGTTAAATTGAGCATTAGGATTATTTGCTTTAGATGATTTAGTTAATAAATCAAAAGCTTTTGTTGAGTCTTTAGAAACACTACTTCCATTTAGATACATCATTCCTAAATCATATTGTGCTGTAGAGTTATCATTATCAGCAGCTTTTTGTAACCAATATATCGCTTTTTTTGAATCTTTATTAGTACCTAAACCATTTGAGTATAGATAGCTAAGCGCACTTTGTGCTTTTGCATCTCCATTTTTTGCATTTTTTTCATATAGTTTAAAAGCTTTTGTATATTCTTTATTTTTAAATGCTTTTAAAGCATCACTTGTATCTGCATGTAGATTTAACAATACTAATAATCCAACTAATATATACTTAAACATTTTTATCCTTAGTAAAATTTAATTGAAACATTATACACTTTTTTAATTTTTTAATTTTTGCGTTTTTGAATTTGATCAATAATTTTCACTACAACTAAATCAGATGTTACATTAAGTGATGTGCGAGCCATATCAAGGATTCTATCAACTGCTACAATAAGGGCTATATACTCAACAGGAAGACCAATTTGATTTAAAATTACAACCATCATAACCAATGAAGCACTAGGAAGAGCAGCAACCCCAACACTAAGTGCAACAACAGTAATTCCAAGTAGAACTTGATCCATAAAGCTTAAATCAACACCTGCAAGATGAGAAATATAAAGAACTGCTATAGTTAAATATGCTGCTGTACCATCCATTGATACAGTAGCACCAAGCGGCAAAACAAAAGATGCATGTTTTTTACTAACACCACCCTCTGTTTCAACAATACGCATAGAAACAGGAAGAGTTGCTGCACTTGAAGCAGTTGAAAAAGCCATGATAGGAGCTTCACGTATAGTTGCTAGATACTTAAAAGGATTTATACGAGTAAATAGGGCTAAAACTGTTGGAAGAGTTATAAGAGCATGAATAACTAAAACCACTAAAACCATTAAAACATATTTCCATAATTCAAGAATAACACCAACACCTTGATCAGCGATAACATAAGATATAAGACTAAAAACACCAATAGGTGTAAGTTTTATAACCCACTCAGCCATAGTAAGCATTGCATTTGTAACACCTGTAAAAAAGTCTAACATTAATGCTTGTCTATCAGCATGTAAGTGCATAGATGCAACTGCAAAAAATACTGCAAATACTATAATTTGCATCATAGAACCCTCTGAAAGAGAGTTGAAAATATTTGTAGGGATAAAGCTTAATATCATTGTTTGAAATGAAAAAGGAGCTATTTGAGATGCTTTTGCATACTCTAATCCTTCAAGAGGTGTAGGTTCTCCAATAGGTGCTATATTCATAGCGATAATTGCTAACAACACGGCTAGAGCAGTTGTAAGTAAATATAATGATATAGTTCTTAATCCTATAGTTTTTAAATCATGTAAACTACCAAGCCCCATAATTGCAATATAAATACTGCTAAAGACTAAAGGGACAACAAGCATCTTTAAAAAACTAATAAATACTTGTCCTATCACTTGTTGCTTTAAAGCTAGTTCTGGTAAAAAACTTCCAAAGGCAACACCTAAAATTATTCCTAACATTACTAAAGTATTTGTAGTAGAGTATTTTTTGATTTTTTGTATCATTATATGAACTTTATTAGAGAAATTTAATTACATGGATGTTATCAAATCTAGGCTTAATACAATATATTGAGTACAAGTATAAAATTATTTATAGTCTTTTACTTAAATAATTTATATTATAATGTCATTTTAATAAGGGATAAAATGAAAAATGTACTAATATTTGGTGGTGGTTTTGCAGGTGTTGAAGCTGCAATATATTTAAGAAAAGCCAACTACAATGTAACATTAGTAAGTGATAGAGAGTATGTTTATATATACCCAATCTCTATATGGATTCCTACAGATAAGATAAAATTTTCAGATGTTTGCCTAGATTTACATAAGTTACAAAGTACTCATAAGTTTGATTTGATAGTTGATGCTCTAGAAAATATAGATATTAAAAACAACTCTTATACATTAAAAAGTGGAAAAGTTTTAAAAGATTTTTCACATGTTATTTTAGCAATGGGTACTTCTAAGATGAAACATAAAGGTATTGAAAATACTTTTTCAATTTGCGGTGATCCTGAGCAATCACTACTAATGCGAGATGCCTTAAGTGAAGTTATTAAAAAGGGTAGTGGAAAGTTATGTTTTGGTTTTGGTGCTAATCCAAAAGATTCATCTGCAATGCGTGGAGGTCCAGGGTTTGAAGTACTGTTTAATGTTCACAATATGCTAAAAGAAAAAGGTATTCGAGATAATTTTGAGTTAACATTTTTTGCACCTATGCCAATTCCTGGAAAAAGACTAGGTGATAAAGCTTTAAAAATGATGGATGTTTTTTTTAAAAGATTAAAAATCAATAAACATTATGGTAAAAAGATTAAAGAGTTTAAAAAAGATGGAATTATTTTTGAAGATAATTCAAAACTTGAATCTGATTTTACTATGTTTATTCCAGCTGGAAGTGGACATGAACTTATAGATAACTCAGGCTTGTTAACAAATGAAGCTGGATTTATTATGACAGATGATTATTCTCGTGTAGAACTTGAAGATAAAACAATAAAAGATAATATTTATGCTATTGG
>JAFLJV010000067.1 GCA_022712845.1 Sulfurimonas sp.
TATCTACTGCTGTCTTTTATTGAACCCTGACGTTCCTTGTTTATTTTGTATTTCAATATTTTTAGAATATGGTTTTAAATAACTTGGAACTGCTCTACCCTTTAGTTTCATCATATCTTCAAGCATGTTTTGTGCTACCATCTCAGTAGATAATTTTTTAACCTCACTTAGAAATATAAAGAGCAGTTCTCCAAGCCTTTGAAGTGAGATTTTATAAGTGGAATTTGTTTTAGTATATATCCATAAACTAAATGCATAAAAATTCTCAAATACACTATCATTTTGCCAAATAAGCTTCACACTTTGTTTAAAATTACCACTGTTGTAAGTTAAATCCCAAAACCTTGAAAATCTTTTCATAATCTGAATATCATTAAAACTTAGCTGTGAATTTTTTAAAATATCATAAGGTGGGATATCACTATACACCATACCAAACTCTATATCATGACGATTTATAAATGTACCAGAGAGCTTTTTTAGTATCCCTATTTGTATCTCACAAGAACTAAGATTTACTAATTCATCAAGGTTAGCACCAAAATTCTCTAAAGACTCCCCAGGAAGACCAATAATTAGATCAAGATGGATATGAGCTTTAGTTTCATTTTCTAAAAATTTTATATTTTCTTTTATTTTATCTAGTTTTAATTCTCTAGAGATATTTTTTGCAATTATTGGATTTAAAGTTTGTATCCCTATTTCTAGTTGTAAAGCACCTTTTGGGAATTGTACAATTTTTGATTTTATAGAGTCTGGAAAATGATCTGGAATAACTTCAAAGTGAGCAAAGTATGGAGTTTTTTTATCTAAGAAAAAGTCTAAAAGTCTATTTGCTGTTTTCATATTTAAATTAAAAGTTCTATCTATAAACTTAAAATTTCTAGCACCTCTTTGCCATAAAGCTTCAAACTCTTCTAAAAGTTTATCAAGATCAAAAGCTCTCACTTTCTCATCCATAGATGAAAGACAAAACTCACACTCAAAAGGGCAACCACGAGAAGCTTCAACATAAAGATATCTATTTTTTATATCATCATCACTATAGTATTTATACGGTAGCTCTATATTTTTAAGTGAAGGCATACTCATTTTAATGATTTTTTCTTTAGGAGAGTTGTCATTTAAAATATTTTTACATAACTCATAAAAAGCTAAATCTCCTTCACCTTGAATGATATAGTCAGCACTATCTAAATTTACACGAAAGGGTTCATGAGAAACTTCTGGTCCACCTAAGATTATAATTGTATCTGGAGATATTTTCTTTAAGATATGAGTTAGCTCACTTACTTGTGATACATTCCAAATATATACACCGATGCCAATAATTCTTGGAGAGTCGATAAGCAATTTTTCTGCGATAGTTTGAATAGCGTCATTGATACTAAATTCGAGTATTTGGGCATTATTTTGTAATTCATTGAGGTTCGCATAAAGATATCGCAAGGCTATTGATGTATGTGAAAATCTTGAGTTTAAAGTGCTTAAAATGATTTTGTTCATAAATGGAAGTTTAACATAATTTTCCCAGCCAAAAAGGGATAAAGGCTGGATAAATAATATTTGATAAATCTTAAAAATATCTTAATTATGGGGAGGGGTGATTAAACATAATTTAGATATTCAAAGTATATTAATTATAAGTTAATAGGAAGTTAATCATAAGTTAACCATAGGTAAACATATAAGGATGAGTTTGTTATAATGACACATGTCAATCTTATTATCCACCTTTTATTTTTTTTACTTCTCAATTATTGGAGTTTATATAATCTTTATGCCAAAAGTTTTGGCGATGATAGGTTATTCTGCCAGTGAGATAGGGATACTTTTTGCAGCTGCTCCACTTGTACGTTTTTTAGTTCCTTTTGCTTTTATCAAAGGTTTAAAAATAGATGCAACCACTTTTAATGTATCACTTTTGATACTATGCGTAAGTGCCATAGCTTTTTACTTTTCTATAAATAACTTTTATGCACTACTTTTTTCAAATATAGGTTTGGGAATAGGGCTTAGTTTAGTGCTTCCATATATAGAACTTATCTCATTAAAATACCTTGGAAAAGAGAGGTATGGAAAGATTAGACTGTTTGGTTCAGTTGGTTTTATTTTAGTAGCACTTGTTTTAGTAAAATTTTTATCATCTCCATATATCGCTCTTAATTATCTTTTAGTATTAAGTTTTACAACAGCTATAACGGCTTTTATCATAGGTAAAAAAGTAAATGCACTACTTGATAAAAGTGAAGATATTCAAAATGATATAAGCATACTAAAAGACTGGAAATTATGGGCAGGACTTACATTTATGCAGATTAGTTTTGGTTCATTTTATAACTTTTTTACTATTTATGAAACAGATCATGGAATTAGTTTAGATATGACCGTGTATCTTTGGAGTTTTGGAGTTGTGGTTGAGATATTTATGCTCTATTTTCAGGGAGCTCTTCTTCGTAAAAATTTACTTCTTATACTTCAAATAACCACGTTTGCAACAGCTTTTCGTTGGTTATTATTATTTTTATTTCCGCAAAATTTAGGGGTGCTGTTTTTTACTCAAACCATACACGCTCTTAGCTTTGCACTATTTCACTCAGCTGCTATCAGTTACTTGTTTTATCTATATAAACATAAATCTTTAGCTCAACAATTTTTCTCGGGCATAACTTATGGGTTTGGTGCATTTATGGGAGCATTAATAGCTGGATATGTTTATGAGTTTTATCCAAAGTATCTATTTTTAAGTGCGACTTTTATCGCACTAATGTCATTTTATTTTTTATATTTATGGGGTCAAAAATTAAAAACAAAAGATGTTGTTTGAGTAAAATCTGATTTTTTGATACCTGTTGGTGGTCTGCTATCTACATCCCATGAAGTTTTAAATTTTAAAAACAACTCTTTAAAAACATGAAGTTTCAATTCAAGTTGACTTGATTGAATATAATCACTAAAGTCATTAGTTTTAGGCTGGTAGTAAATGGTAGTTGAAAATTTAGATTTTTGGCTAAAATCAAGAGAGTAAGTGAGGTAAGTATTTAACCTTGCATTATCTTCATCAGGATCAGTAGCAGAATTTTTATATATGATGTTTTCATAAAATCCACCTAAACCAAAATAACCATTTCCATCTTCAACAGAACTAAAGATTTTATATCTTAGTCCTGAACCAATTAAAGTTCTAGAGCTGATTTGCTTAAAATCATCACTTTGAACCTGCATAAATAACTCATACCTTAGATCTTGATTATCTGTAAGCGTATGTATATATCTAAGATGTAAGAAAAGTTTATTTGTATCTTCAACCCCATTTGATTTACCATACTCACCAGAGATTTCGCCCCATGCTACATAGTCTATAGCTTCATCATAGGTAACTCGTAAAGAAGCTTTATAGTTATCTTTATCTGTGTTTCCTCTTTTGGTTTCAAGACCAACTTCAGCTTTTCCAGATATACCTGCTTTTTCCCCTATCTCTACAGGTGTAATAGTTACAAGTGCAAAAAGATATTGTGTTGTGATTAGTGTGATTAGTAATAGTTTTTTCATAGGTAAAATAGTATCAAGATTTTCTTAATTTTCACTTTTTATCTTTTGAATATGTTGTATGATAAGATGATATTTTTCTATATGCACAGAGTCTATTTTATGGATGAGTTCTTTGTATTTAAGGTAAGTTTTCCAAGCTTTTTTTGAAGCCTCAGCTCTACCTCTTTTTATAAGCTCAAAACTAACAGCAGCATTTATAAAACCTTTTATTAGTTTTATCTCATCATCATCTTCAAATCTTTTTGGAAACCAAATTAGCTCCAAATTCTCATGTGAATCATAATACTCCCCAGCATCAATTTGATGTATAAATGTATCTAAACATTGGTTATGCTCACTACTAGTCATCTTCTAAAACCATCATATTTTTTCTCCAATAACCCCTACCACCTTTAAGTGAGATACAGTGATGGTTTGGGTAATTCATAATAAATTATACAATTTTTTGCTTTATGCTATAGTATGAAAAAAATCTAAGGATTTTTATGTCTACATACGATAAAGTAAAACCACTCTATAATGAAATAAAAGAGTACAGAAGATATCTTCATCAACATCCTGAAACTGCTTTTGAAGAGTTTGGTACTTCTGATTTTATAGCAAAAAAGCTTGAAGAGTTTGGTTTAGAGATTCATAGAGGTCTTGGAAAAACTGGAGTTGTAGCAACTTTAAAAGTTGGCACAAGTGATAAAAAAATAGCACTTCGAGCAGATATGGATGCTCTTGATATGCAAGAGTATGGTGATTTAGAGTATAAATCTAAATACGATGGTAAAATGCATGGATGTGGACACGATGGACATATGGCAATGCTTTTAGGAGCTGCAAAACATCTCACTCAAACTAAAAATTTTGATGGTACAGTATATTTTATCTTTCAACCAGCAGAAGAGATAAAAGGTGGTGCAAAAAAGATGATAGATGATGGTCTTTTTGAAAAGTTTCCAGCACAGAGTGTATGGGGTATGCATAATTTTCATGGCTTTGATATTGGAGAATTTGCTATTAAAACTGGAGCGATGATGGCTTCTTTTGATACATTTGAGATAGAAATAATTGGCGTTGGTTGTCATGCAGGTATGCCTCACTTGGGCAAAGATCCCATAGTTGGTTCAGCTCAAGTTATAAATGCACTTCAAACCATAGCAAGTAGAAATACTGACCCACTAGATGCAGTTGTAGTTAGTGTAACTCAAATTCAAGGTGGTAGCACTTGGAATGTTATACCAAAATCTGTAACGCTAAGAGGAACTTTTAGATGTTTAAAAAAACAGACTCAAAAACAAACAAAAGAGATTATAGAAAAAATTGTCACAGCTACAACACAAGCACTTGGACTAGAAGTAAACATAGCGTTTAACCCTCAAAACCTTCCATACCCTGTTACTATAAACAGTGATAAAGAAACTAAAATAGCACAAGAAGTTGCCATAGCTTTAGCTGGAGAAAAAAATGTAAATACTAACTTCCCTCCAAGCATGGGAGCAGAAGACTTTTCTATAATGCTTGAGCAAAAACCAGGATGCTACATATGGATAGGAAACGGAGCCATTAAAAATAACTGTGTACTTCACAATACCCAATATGATTTTAACGATGAAGCACTTGTTTGGGGAATCTCTTACTGGGTGGATTTAACTCAGAAATTGTTAAAAGTATAAAGTTTTTTATATATTTATAAAGCAGGTTTAAATTTTTCTTCTGTTAGTTGACCTGTAATATATTTATGTAAAATACTCTTTATAAAAGTTTGGTATTTTAGTCCCTCTTTCTCAGCCATCGCCTTAATTTTATCTAGTTCATTTGAAGAGATTCTAATATTCATTTTTGTTTCTTCTTTTTTTACAAATGCTTTTGCTGATTTTTGAAGTACTTTACTGTTGTCTTTATCAGTTTTTATTTGATTTAAGTCTAAACCATCTAAAGATTCTAGTATCTCTTTTTCTTCATTATCTATGTATCTATCATTCATCTTATTTCTCCATCAGATATTTAAATCTTCTATCTTTAAAAATTGTTTTTAAAACAAATTTATCATTGTCTATAACATAAGGAATACAATGCGGGTAATTATCAATGGCAATAACCATTAATCTTTGATTGGGATACTCTTTGGTATTTGGATGTGCAAAATCTAGTAATACACCATCTTCAGAGATAATCTCAATAGCTTGCTCAAATGTTATTCCTCTTGTCTCAAATAAAATTTGATTTTTCTTTTCATTATATATGAATTCCATAACTCAATTATATTACATTGTGCGTACAAAGTCAATATTTATATATTTTTTATAGCAAAAACACCTAGGCAAATTATGCCGCCTAAGAATCCACTAAATGCTAAAAATGTGCTAAAGACGCCAATTACTAATTCAGTTTTTGCCATTTTTCTCTTCGCATGGCTATCCACTCCTAGCACTGAAAGAAAGTGAGTTATAACACTGCCAAGAATAGATATAAGAAATAATCCTATAGATATAGCAACTAATATTTTCCATTCTGGATTAGAGAATGTTTTTTCTAAAAAAGTGATAATGATTATTATGGAGCCTGTGCTTAAAGTGGTTAGGTGCTTTAAAAATGCTTGTTCCTGCTCATATGATGCAAGGTCTCTTCGTAAATCATGTTCATTCATTTGAATTGATTTCCTTTTATATATGTATAATTATTTATGCCCATTATATTAAATCAACACTTAATATCAACAAATAAAAGAACACAAAAAATATTTTCTAAAAAGTATAAATATTATTAACTATAATGGTTTCTTACTAGAGAGTTCTTAAAATTAAAAACAATTTCCACATCTTAATATAAAACCTAAAACTTTAGGCTACAATTTAATATGTCAAAAAAAAATAAGAAAAATTCTAAAATAAACCAAAAAATCAGAAAATATTTTGATGATGATCCTTTTGATGTTGGGATTGAGAGGGTTAGTTCTGAGACTCTAAGTGAGCTTTTTGCTACCCTTGGGATTTATGATGTAGAGCATTCAAAAGCTGAACTTGTTAAAACTACACGGATGTTGTGGAGTGAGGCTGATAGTGGATTTCGTCAAGATATACTAAACTTTTTTTCCTCCAATGGTGAAATCTATACTTCAAATATACCAAAACTACCAAACATGGACAGAGAACAAAAGATAGATGTTCTTTTAGAAGGGCTTGATGTTACCCAAGAAGAAGCGATAAAACTGCATGAGCTTTTTCATGATATGAGAAGTAAAAAAATCACTATTGAGAAGATGGAGTCAAAACTTCTTCATATCCGTTATGAGCAAAAAAGAGAGCAACTTGAAAAAGAGCTTGATGGTAGTTTTGATATAGATGATTCTTTGGAGTTTAATGCTTCGATTCATTACATACTTTATGGGCAAAGTTTTCACAAAATTTTAACGCTAAATACAAAAGTATATGATTATGAATATCTGCAAAGTGCTGATGAGTCTGAGATAGTTGAAAAAATATCAGATGATAAAGAGCTAGTGATCAGTGCAAAACAGGATGAAACAAATAAATTTATAAAAGACCTTGTCAATCCTCACTTACACTTAACTCAAAAAGAGTTAGTAACTACGCTTCGTGCATCTCCACCAAAAACAAAAGTATCTTATCCAGTTATAAAAGAGAGTGTTTTAAATCAAATAATTCAAAAAGAGTTAGGAAATACTGAGGTAGAACTTCATGATGAAGAGCTTTTAGTTCGCATGGAGAGTAATTTTGTGCTTCCTTATATTGATAAAGTTCAAACTTATACACTAGAGCTTCATGTTGAGTTAAATTCACTTTTAAAAGATATCTGGGAGTCAAAAGAGCTTGATTTTTCTGAAGTTATAGAGGAGTCAAAAAAAGAGCAAGAAGAGCAATTTTTAAGAGATTTGGGTGCTCTTGTAGATGAGTGTAGAGCTTATGCAACTCTACTTCACTTAAGTGATGAATATTTATACATCAAAGTATATGAAGTGTTACTTGATTTACTCCCCTTTTCTCTGGTTATTACATCAAAAATCGCTAGAAAAACAGTAAGAAAATTTGTAAAAAGTACGCATGATGAGGTTATTAAAAAACAAAAACATGCACTTTTAGCTAGAACTATAAGAGATTTTAAAAATCTATTTCCACAAGCTAGAGGTATGAGAAGAAAACTAATTCTTCACATAGGTCCAACAAATAGTGGTAAAACTTATCAGGCTATGCAAAAGTTAAGAGATGCAGATACTGGTTACTATCTTGCTCCACTTAGACTTTTGGCATTAGAGGGTTATGAGGGTCTTAAACATGATGGGATAGAATCCTCACTTATAACGGGTGAAGAGCAGATTTTAAATGATGATGCTACTCATATTAGCTCAACTATAGAGATGTTAAACTTTGAAGTTGATGTTGATGTTTGTGTTATAGATGAAGTGCAGATGATTGATGATCGTGATCGTGGTTGGGCATGGGCAAATGCTATTATTGGAGCACCTGCAAGTGAGGTTATCATGACAGGCTCTCCAAACTCTAAGGATGCTATAGTGGCTCTTGCTGAGTATCTTGGAGAAAAGTTGGAAATTGTAAACTTTGAGAGAAAAAATCCACTAACTATTTTAGATGCTCCAGTAGAAGTATCAGAAGTTGAAGAGGGTACTGCAGTTATAGCTTTTAGTAGAAAAGATGTACTAAGGCTTAAACAAAATTTCTCTTCATACTTTAGAGTTAGTGTTGTTTATGGAAATCTATCCCCTGAAGTTAGACGGGAAGAAGCAAGGCGATTTAGAGCAGGTGAAACACAAATATTAATTGCTACAGATGCTATTGCTATGGGTATGAATCTGCCTATTAAAACTATACTTTTTTCAAAAGCAGAAAAGTTTGATGGAGTATCTCAAAGAAATCTGTTTGCAAATGAAGTTCATCAAATATCTGGTCGAGCTGGAAGATATGGACTGCATGAAGAGGGTTTTGTTGGGGCATTAACAAATGATGTTTTAAAGATAGTAAAGAAAAATTTCTTTAAAGAAGCAAGAACTATAACTATACCTTTTAAAGTGATGGCAAACAGTGAGCATATAAAACTTGTAGGAAATATATTAGAAGAAAATTCACTAAATGAAATACTAAAGTTTTTTGTAAAAAATATGGAGTTTAACGGTCCTTTTGTTGCAACAAATTTAGAGGATATGTTAGAAGTCGCCCTCATAGTTGATAAGTATGATTTAGATATAGCTATGAAGTACCATCTTGCTTGTGCACCACTAACTTTAAAATCTCCATATATTATATCTGCGTATGAGAGCTATTTAACTTCACTAGAGCAAAAACTACCAGTTCTCTATACTGCACCATTACTTTTAGGTGGTTGTGCTCAAACTATGGATGAATTGCTTCGTGCTGAGGATATGGTAAAAGAAATTTCACTATATCTTTGGCTTAGTTATAGATTTGATGATTATTTTGTAGATATAAATAAGGCTCGCTCAGCAAGAGGCGTTGTAAATAAATTTATCGAAGAATCCCTGCAACAAAATCAACTAGCGTCAAGATGTAGAATGTGCCATGTCCCTTTAGCGTTAAACTCAAAGTATAGTATTTGTCAATCATGTTTTAAAACACACTATACAACGAGGAGTGCAAAAGGTGGAGGTAGAAGAGCTAGAAGGTAGTTGATGCAAAGTTTAAATTTTTTTAGAATTTATCAACACAATACTTGAGCTAAGAAGAGCACCTAAAAATACTATTGCATAACCTGTTGGCAAATCAAAATAGTATGAGATTATTATAGCCGTTATACTAAAAAACCATCCAAAATAAAAACTTGATAGTAGCGGTCTTTTAAACTCTAAAGAGATAGCGACAAACGCAGGTGCGATAAGAAGTACAAATACAACTAACACACCAGCTAACTGGACGGATGATGTAACAGTTAGTGCTAAAAGAGAGAAAAAAACTAGCTCTTTTAAAAAACCGTTTAATCTTGGATATATTTTCCAAAGCACTAAAGCTATGAAAGTATATATAACAGCACTCTTTAAAACATCGCTTGGAAGTGTGAAAAGTATATCACTTGCAAGTAAGGATTTAAAGTGTTCCATCCCCTCTGCAGAATGTGAGAGAACCATCATGATTCCACTAGCTCCGAGTACATACAAAAGCCCTATAAAGGCTTCAAGTTTTATATTTCTTTGTGATGCAACAGCTATTAAAAGAGCACTTAAAAGGGCAAATGTTAGTGTTAAAAGATAGAAATACTCTTCATGAAAATAACCTAGACTTATCGCAGAACCAAGAGCCGCAAACTGTGCTATAGCTAAGTCTGTAAAGATTATTCCTCTTTTTAAAATTCCCATACCAAACCAAGAGTGCAATATAACAAGAATAATAACCAGTGCAATAGGAGTTAGTAAAATATCTATCATTGAATTGCTCCTATAAGATAGTCGAATAGTGAAGTTAAGTTTTCTATAGAGTCTAGTGCTCCAATATCATGAGGCATCAAAATAACAGGTATGTCGGCTTTATTGGAGATGTATTTTGCTGTTTTTGTTGAGTGATATACATCATGAAAAATACAAAATGGTTTTTGCTCTTTTATAAGTTTTATAAGAGAAAAAGTATGTCTTGATGATGGTGGTATCCCTGGCAATGGCTCTATCGTTCCTATATTTTCAATATCATAAGCTTTTATAAAGTAAGCAAGGTTATTATGAAATTGGATGACTTTTAGCCCCTTTTTATTAAACATCGCTTTATCCCATCTTTCAATATTTTTCTTCCACATATTAGAAAATCTTATATAATTTTTTTCATAAAGATGAGAGTTTTTAGAATCCATAGATGATAAGTATTTTTTAATTACATTTGCTAAAATTAGAATATTATTTGGATCTAGGTGAAAATGTGGATTTCCATCTGGATGTAAGTCTCCGCCAGAGCGACTGACACTTTGTGGTTTATTTATTAGTTCTACATGTTGTGAAAGATTTAAAAATGTTTTAGCACCAATCTTTGTCTTTGGGTTACCAGCTCTTTTTATAAGTGGGGGTAACCAGCCAATCTCTAGTTGGCCACCATTCATAATAAGTCCGTCAGCACGTCTAACTTTTGATATAAGGGAAGGGCGTGGAACCACAAAATGCGGATCCCAATTTCCTTTTGCAAGGACTACAGTATTTATATTTTCACCACCGATGCTTTTTGTAAGAGCACCGATATATGGATAGCTAACTGTAATATTTATGTTTGCAAAAAGACTAAGTTGTGTTAATAAAATTAATAATAATTTATACATTTTTTTCCTTTATCTAACAGTTAAAACTCGTGAGCACCATGAGCACCAATAGCTATATTTATCTGAAAAATAATAGTATCAATTTTTTGTTTTAAGCCATTTTCATTGTATAGTGCCTCATTATGGTTGTATTGAATTCTAAATTTTGCAAACTCGCTTGTTTTATATTCTAACATCGCAGAGTACTTGTTTAAAGATGTTGGTTCATTTAGATTTATACCATCCGCAACTACATCATTTTTATAAATAGTATCATACCTTGCAGCTATTTTCCAATTTCTATTGATTCCATACTCTAGCTGAGTATAAAGACCAGCCTGTTTTTTATTAAGATTTGCAATGCTTGTTATAACAGTAGTGTTATTTGGGTCTAGTAAGTACTTCTTACCATCCATGTCTCTCATCAACCATTCACTTTGCCACGATATAAAGCTATATGAATCAAAGTAATGTTTTACAAGTAAATCAGCACCGTAAAGCTCACTGTTTCCACTAAAAACAGAAGGCTTTTCTTGTCCAGAGTGATCAAGTCTTGAGTTTCCATTTGCGTAAGATAATCCACTTAAAATAGTTGTGTTGCCAATATCTATAGATGATTTTGCATAAGCAATAAATAGTGATGGAGCATCAGAGCCTTTAGCTATAGGGTTGTCTACATCACCTATAGTTTTAGTTCCAAACATCTGCTCATTTTCTCCCTGAAGAATCTCTACACCAAACATTAGGTATGTGTCTGTAGGAGTAACCCACTGAAGTTGCAGCCCTATCTCATTGATACCGTGCAGCCCTAAAAAGCCTTCATACACTAATGGCATATCGCTAAAACTCCATGTGTGATGATGTTTTTCATTTATATAACCAAAGTTTGAGAGAAACTTACCTCCTTTTGCTTTTAGTCCATGACCCAATGCTGTAGAAGTAAAGTAAAGCTCTTCTATCTCAACTCCATGCTCACTAAAGTGCAAGATAGAATCCATTGTAAAAAATGGGTCAACCGCACTAGAGAGAATAAGTTCAGCATAATTTAAATTGAAACCGTTATTTGCATTATATGTAGAGTGAGTAATATCACCATCTGAATGAGAACCAAGTAGCCCATGGACAATACCAGGTACTTCTAAGTGAGCAACTTCATCATCTTTGTGACTTCTGTTTACATATGAAAAATCAGCAATTAGTGATACAGCTGGCATATATTTTGATTGAGAAAAAGTTGTACTTTTGGTTGTAGCAAGTTGCATATTTTGAGAATTCTCTTTTATTTCACTATTTGCAGTAATATTTTCTAGTGTTCTTATCTTTTTTTGTTCTTTATAAGCATTCTTTTGTTCTAGTTTTTCTATTTTTTTTATTAATTCTTGTATCATTAGTTGCTGTTTGTCCATTTCTATTTTTAACTGCTCTAAATTAGGGTCAGCTAAAAGAAATGAAGATGCAACTAATGATAAGCATATTAGCTTTTTCATAGTTTTATCCTATTTGTAATAATATTTTATTTTTGTAAAGTTTTTTATTTTATTTTATTTTATGATAGTTAGGATAGTGAAGGTGGTGCTTGATTTTGGTTAGTATATTTTTTAATATGAGGATTTAAAACTTGAGCATTAGATAAAAAAATTTTAAAATAAAAATTTTCAATATTTTTAGATTTATCTATAGAATCAGCTAGTACTAAATTATCATTAACATGACAAACAAGACATGAGGAGCTATCATCATGTGCAATATGCTCTATTTCATGTACAGCAGAAAAGGTTGTAACAATGAGAAAAAGCATAGATAAAAGCATTTTAAGTTTCATAAGTGAAATTTTATCATAATTTTAATAATCACTCTTACATAGAGTATATAATATACTCTATTGCTTCAAGTAGTTCCTTGTTATCACTTTCATTTGCACATGCATAAGCTAATGCTCCACCAGCTCCAACACCCTCTTTTACTTCACCATCATCATATTTTTTAAGTATAGGAATTTCACTTTGTGCAAATGAAAAAGTGGTATAAATGGCGTGAGGTTTATAGCTTAGAAGTGAGAGTAGATTTTTAATATCAGAGTTTTTATCATCAACTACCCAAGCAGTAGTTGCTAAAGTGATGTTATCACTTTTAACTCTCATAAGTATATCTTCTCTTAACTTGTCAGCTATAAGTAAACATGCTGCCATCTGTGTCCCACCTGCTAAAACTACATGAAACCTTCTTGAGGCTTCTAGTAAAAAACCAGCACAAAAGATAAGCATATTATCACTTACAAGTGAGAGCTTTTCAAAACTACTCATCTCATCATTTATGAGTGATAAGGCTTCTTTTATAGTTTTATTTTTTATATCATCAGGGGAGTTTAAAAAGCTAGATGAAAAATCATTGGCACAATCGTATCCTAGAGCTAAAGCACTTGCAGTTGCCGTTGTTGTTCCACTTGGTGTGCTTTCACTTAGTATAAGATAGTTTCCTTTTAGCTCGTATTCTTTTCCTGCTTTCATACCTTTAGTAAAAATTTCTTTAGCATCAATATTTGCTCCTGTCCTAATAGAATCAGAGGGAGATATATTAAAGCTATGTGAAGTTGTATTTTGTGCAGGAGCAGAGAGTCCTAAATCTAAAATTTCTATGGAGCTAAAAGGAGTTAAGTTGTGTACAGCTCTTGTTATGATTGCAGGAGTTGGTATCCCTGTTGGAGTTTCAGCAGGCTCGTCTATTGAGAAGACTTTTTCATTTGTTATAAATTCAGCGTCAAGCGTAGGTGTGAGGTCTATCATGCCTGGGATTCCAGCTTGAGTAATACCATTAATCATACAAGTTTTTGTAACACTAGCAGCTAGTAAAAAATCTGCTTTTCCATCAGGAAGTGAGTCTATCTCGTTTGTAAAAATATTATATGTTTTCAACTATCAAATCTCCATAATCTATTTTAATTTTAAAAGCATCTTCAAGAGAAATATCTCTAGCTATGCTTAAAAAAGCTCGTATAACACCAGCGTGAGTTATGATTAAAATATTTTCTTTTTGTAATGATTTTAAATACTCAAAAAAGAACTCTTTTACCTTTTTTATATACTCTTGATAAGGCTCTCCATCAAGTGCATCTATCCACTGTAAAAAGTCTATATACTCTATCTCACTTTGAGCTATTATCTCATCAAAACTAAGTCCCTCATGTTTTCCCCATGATTTTTCTCTTAGTTTATCGGTGTAGATAATATCTTCTAAGTTTGAAAAGTATTTTACACTCTCTTTTGCACGAAGTAAGTCAGAACAAAAAACAGCATCAAAGTTTATATTAGATATTTTACTTGCTAGCTCTTTTGATTGAATCTCTCCATCTTTTGATAGTCCAATGTTATTATGTCCATTATAACAACTGATATACTCTTTTTGAACTTCACAATGACGAACTAAGGTTATCCTCACGCAAGAATTCCAAAGAGAATGATATTTAGTAAAATCAGTTCGGTCACTTCAATAGTAAAACCATAAATATCACCACTAAAACCACCATATCTTTTGATAAAAAAGTATTTTAAAACAAACAAAACTAACAGTGAACTAACTACTAACATCACTCCACTAAAGATAAATGTCAAAACTATAGAGTATAGAAGTGCTATAAAAACTTGTGACGCAGTTAGTTCACTTTTTGCCAAAGTAGCTATACCTTTTTGGCTAATATATGGATAAAGATAAATTGCTAAAACAGCATTTAATCTTGATAGCATTAAAATGATAGGTAGAAGATAAAAAGCTTCAAAATTTGCTAGCGAAGAGGCTTTTAGTATGAGAAAAGTAGCTGTTATAATCATCCCCATCCCACCAACATGAGAATCTTTCATAACTTCTAGTGCTTTGTCTTTACAAACATATAAACCATCAACAGTATCGCTAAAACCATCAAGATGAATAGCTCCAGTGAGTAAAACAAGCAGGGCAAAAATGATAATTCCCAAATGAAATGGTGAGATATATAATGATAAAGCAGAGTAAGTTGCCCATAAAATTAAACCAAGTAAAAAACCAACCAAAGGATAAAACATCACCCCATAACCGTTAATGCCCTTGTAAAAATCATGAACTTTAAAAAAAGGGATGATGGTAAGCATAGAGATAGCTAAAGCAAAACCACTTAAAATATTTTTCATTTTATTCTCGTTGATATTCCTGCGATGGTATGATATACCTCATCACAATTTTGTGCTATTAGTTGAGAGAGTTTACCACTGATATCTACAAACTCTCTTGCTAATTTATTATCAGGTATAACCCCATTTCCAACATCATTTAAAACAAACACTATCTCTTTATCAAGTTTTAAAACAGCTTCTAATTCATTTAACATATCTTTAAAATCTTTTTGATAGTATAACATGTTATTTATCCACATACTAACACACTCAACCAAGGCAGCACTTTTTGAAGTGGAGATTATCTTATAAAGTTCTAATGGTTCTTCAACAGTTTCAAACTTATCACTTCTGTTTATTTTATGCTCATCTACTCTTTTTTTCATCTCTTCATCTATAAATTCAGTTGTCGCTAGATAAAGGGGTTTATTTGTAGAATTTTTTAGTATATATTCTTGTGCGTTAATAGATTTACCACTTTTTATACCACCGATAAATAGAGTCTTTTTTCTTTTCATAATAGAATTTTATCTAAAACTATCATTTAGTAAGTTCTTTTTGAATAAAAACCATATCTATATGATGATGTATATGCAATGCAAAGTTTTTAATAGCCTTAGCTTTATAAGTTTTAAAGTTATAACCTTGATACTTTGAGTTGATTTTATGAAAAATTTTATAACGAAGCTCATCATTATCAAAAAGTCCATGAACAAAAGTTCCATAAAGATTTTTTTTCTTTATAACTCTTTTTTTAGCAACACCGTTGTGTATCTCGTATCCATCAACCATAATACCAAAAAGTTTATAACACCCTTTTTGTACAATTTTTTCTTTTTGGAATGTTACTTTACCTTTTATTCGCCCAAAGCCAAGTGTCTTTTTTTGCTCTGATTCAACTTTTAAAGGATCTAATATCTTTTCAAACATCATCTCATAACCACCACAAATAGCTACAACTTTTTGTTTTTTTGAACTTAGTAGTTTTTCAAATCCTCTACTTCTTAGCCACTCTAAATCATCTATAACTCTTTTACTGCCAGGAAGTACAACTAAGTCACAAGTAAGCATATCTTTTGCATTTGATATAAAAGATAACTCTATCTCTTCATCTACAACAAGTGGCTCAAAATCTGTAAAATTACTAATATGTGGAAGTTTTATAACTCCCACTTTGATAATGGCTTTAGAAGTATTTTGTACATAGTTCATAATGGATTCACTATCTTCAAATCCAAGATTAAAAGGTTTAAACGGTACAACACCTAGAACTTTTATACCAAATAGTCCATCTATAATCTCCCTTCCTCTATCAAAAAGGCTCATATCTCCTTGAAATTTGTTGACAATTACGCCAATGACATTATTTCTTAAAGACTGAGGAAGAAGTTTATACACCCCATAAATAGAAGCAAAAACCCCACCTCTTTGAATATCTGCCACTAAGATAATTTTTGTACGAAACTCATCTGCAACATAGATATTTGATAAATCTTTATCCATTAAATTAAGCTCAACTGGACTACCTGCTCCCTCAGCAACTATGCACTCATACTCATCAAGAAGCCTTAAAAATGCTTTTTTGACTTCAGGTTTTAATGTATCTATATCTCTGTAATATTCTTGTACATCTTTGTCTGCCACACTTTTACCATTTACAATCATATGAGCTTTTGACTTACCACCAGATTTTAAAAGTACAGGGTTCATATCTGTAGATGTCTTAAGTCCTATCGCCTCTGCCGCAAAATATTGAGGGATTGCTATCTCTCCACCGTCATCAGTAACTTGAGAGTTGTTAGATACATTTTGAGCTTTAAATGGTGCAACAGAGACACCACGATGGTGCAGAAGATAGGTTATAGCAAAAGATAGAGTTGATTTTCCAGCGTCAGAGCTTGTTCCGAAAATGCTAAGTGATTTCATTTAGTTTTTGCCTTTTAATATGGGTAGAATTATCCATTTTTGCAACATATCTTATTTATATGGGTAATTTATTCGATATTTTACCCATATAATCTAAATGTAGGTAATAAAGTTATTTAAATACCCTTTTTTAATATTTCAAAAAGTTCAATATTTATGAAATATTTATTTCTACCTATTTTAATACTTCTTAAAATTTTAATTTCCTCTAATTGTCTTAAATAATTTGAAGCTGTTTTTCTTGTAACACCTAATATATTTACTAAAAAATCTATCTTAGTATATGGATGCATAAACAAAATTTCTATTAAATCTTTACTATAAATATTAGGTAATTTTTCTTTTAGTTCAACAGTTGATTTTTGCATAAGCAAGCTAATGTTTTCTATAAGTGTAATAGTTTCAAGTGAAGTCTGCTCAACACCATCAAGCATATATAAAATCCATTCTTCTAAAGCATCTTCAGTTCTTACCTCTTGAAGCAATCTATAATAATCTCTTTTATTTTTAATAATATAACGACTTAAATACAAAATAGGAATATCAAGCAAATTTTTCAAAATCAAATATAAAATATTTATAATCCTACCTGTCCTACCGTTCCCATCATAAAAAGGATGAATAGTTTCAAACTGATAATGAATTATAGCCATGTTTACAAGTGGATCAACATCATTAGGCTCATTTATAAATGATTCAAGATTATCTAAAAGATTTTGAATAGTCTCATAATTTTGTGGAGGAGTAAAAATAACCTCACCTGTTTTTGCGTTTTTAAGATTCGTACCACTTTGTTTTCTAACTCCCGCATTATTTTTTTCAAGTTCAGCTTGAATATCTACAATGTATTTTTTTAGTAAGAGTTTGTTTGCTATAACTAAATTATAACCTTTTAAAAGAGCATTAGAGTAGTTTTGCACCTCTTTTGTTTCATTTGTTACATCTGAGATATTAAGAGAAGCACGATAAAGTTCATCATGAGTAGTGATGATGTTCTCTATCTCACTACTATCTTTCGCTTCTTGCAAAACTAAAGAGTTTATTAAAATATTTTGATTAGGAATGATTTTAGCAACACCGTTTAACTTTGCCAAAGCTCTATTCGCAGAGATGGTTTTTTTTAGAACTTTTGTTGTTTCTATGGATTGAGGTAGTGGTAGGTTTTTTGGTATGAATTGGGTCATTCGTTTTCCTAATTATTTACTTTTTAATGAACTTACTACATCGGCAATAGTTACACTAGACTCATCTTTTATAATACCAAAATTTGTAGGTCTAAAAATATTATCTAAAATAACTTTTTTGTCATTTTCATCATATCCAGAACCCTCTTTGATTAACGCTAGATATGTTTTTATCATTATCACTCTTTCATTAGCATCGATAGATAAATGATAATTACTTAATGTTATTTTAGCCGCTATCCTTATTAGCCAAATAATCATTGTTGTGAATAAAATTAAAAAACCATACTCCCAAAGCTGTAAGCTTTGCTTATTTATAGTTATATTATTTGTTTTATTGGTATCATTTTTAATAACTGTTTCTTTTGTAGTTTCTGGAGTAATATCAACTATCAAAGGATTGTGCTTTAAAAAGAAAAATACAAAAAGTAAAAGGAGAGTAGACATAATAAGTGAAGATATTAAATATTGCCAATATTTTTTAGAATATAATTTAAATTGTTCTTCCCAGTAAGTATATGATACTTTAATTTTTAAATCTTCTAATACAGCATTTTTCGCATCTTTAAAATCTTGTTCTGCTGTTTCTACTTGATTTAACAGCATCTTTAAATTGTCAAAATCTTCTTGGCGTGAATTGAATTTATTTTCTAAATCACTAAGTTTTCCAGCTGCTATTAATCTGTCCTCTTCTCGTTGGTTTAATATCTCTGCGTTTTCTTTTCTTGATACAACATTATCAAAAAACGTACCTGTATACATTGAAATAGAATCAAAAATAGAATTATCAAGAATTTTTTCTATTAATACAGCTATATATGATTTATGATACTCAATTTGCTCTCCATTGTATATGATATTAATGAGTTTGTCTTTTGTAAATGAGAGTTTTGATTTTTCTTCACCAGCAATAACTGATATAGAATTATTAGTATTTTTGTATACTTTAAAATCAACTTTATCAGCTTTAGTCTGTAAAATTAAATTACACCCTTTATCATATGAAGTTAGTTTAGAAATTAACTCATCATAACGTTTTGAAAACTCTTCTTGTGAAATCATTTTCTTAGGGCTAGTATCTGTAGTTTTTTTTGTTGGTGAATGTTCAAGTAAAAAATTAATATTATCAAGTAGTTGTACATGATAAACATGAATATTATTTTTGTCTTTTGTATAAATTATCATTCTTTTTAATTCTTGATTTATGTTAGATGCTAATTCAACTTTATCTGTCTCTTTTAAAGTTTCAATATTTTCTATATACCAGTTTATACTGTCAATTAGTTCTTTAATATCAAAGTCTATATCTTGATAAACATTTCTTATCTCGCGTTGAATTATTTGATTCTTAAGCTTATTTTTGACTATATGTAGATTGTTTTTTATTTCATCAAGATAATGAGCCATCTATAAATCCTTTATTTTATAAGAAGTAGTACATATTTTATCTAAAAGAGAAAGTTTTTATAATAAATATGACAATTTGCCATATTAAATCTCCACATCAGTTAAAGAGCCATCAAAAGAGGATGAAGTTTAACTCCACTTATTAAAAACCATACACTCTTTTAATGTTTTTTCACTCTTCCAACCAATGGTTTTAAGCTCAGCTTCTTTATAAAATTTATCAACAAAACCAAGAACAAGATAAGCGATGAGTTGAGTGTTTTTAGGAGCATTTATACTTTGTAGTACCTTTGTCTCATCAAGTATACTAACCCATCCAAGACCGATATTTAAAGCTCTTGCCATTAACCACATGTTTTGAACTGCACAAACAACGCTATATTCTCCCATTTTATCCATACTTGTCATACCTATAGTTGGCTCATTTGGATTTTCATAAAGTACAGCTATATTTATAGGAGCTTCTTTTATCCCCTCAAGTTTTAGAGTTTTATAAATCTCTTTATCTTTAAATATATTTTTTGCTTTTTCATTTTCTATAGTGAAATTTTTATGAATCTCATTTTTGATATTTTTATCATCTATAATAACAAATTTCCAAGGTTGAGAATATCCAACAGAGGGGGCGTTCATCCCAGAGAGTAGAATTTTTTGTAAATCTTGTTCAGGAATCTTTTTATCTAAAAAATTATTTCCCCTTACATCTCGTCTTGCATAAATAATGTCTTGTAGAGTTTTTACTTGTTTATTATTAAATTTCATTTGGTATACAATCTTTCATTATTTTTTTCCAATCTAAATCAAAAGTTTTTCTAACATAAGTTTTATGATGAGGTACATTACATTTTGAACAGCTATGATGTATAGCACCACCACCTGCAGTTTTTTCACCATTATTGATATCACATGTGCTTAATATTTTAGTTTTATTATAAGTATCTAGTCCATCATCATCAAATCGAAAGTGAGGACAAGCACAGAGCTAACAATTTAGACTTTCCATTTCATGGCATTTAGTATTAGTTTTATAAAGAAGACAAAAGTCATTTTCCTCTTTTACCAGGTTTTCAAACTCAAAGTACTCTATGATTTGTTCTTGAGTATAGTTTTTCGCTACAAGTTTATCTACAATTTTTTTATGTTTTATGGCATGAGATTCAAACCAACCTGAATAACTCATCTTTTACTCCTGTTAATTATTAAGTATATAAAAAATGGTCCACCAATAAGTGCTGTTACTATCCCAATAGGCAGCTCACTTCCAGTTTGTAAAGCTCTTGTAATGGTGTCACAAAAAACTAAAAACAGACCACCAAATAGAGCAGTTTTTATGATGCGTTTGTTTACCGTTGATGGATAAATTTTTGAGACTATATGAGGAACTATTAGCCCAACAAAGCCAATAGGACCACTAATACTAACAAGTGTTCCAATTGCAAAAGATGAAACTATAAGAAGCAGTAGTGTGACTTTTTTAGTGTCAACACCTTTAAGAGTAGCACTCTCATCTGAGATACTCAAAAGTTGTAATTCAAAACGATATATATAGATGATAAGAAGTAGTAAAGATGCAATAATCCCAATAGATATAGGACTCTGCCAACCAATGATGGAGAGTGAACCCATAGTAAAACGGATAAGCATATCGTTTTGTATAGTGGTTCCAAGATAAAAGATTATCATCAAACAAGAGGTATAAAAAAGGGAGAGAGCTATCCCTAAAAGTAAAAGTGATTCTTGTTGAGAATTTTTAAGATAGCGTGAAAAAAAGATAAGTAAAAAAACAGTTAGTATAGCTCCTAAAAAACCAAAAATACTAATAGACGCTATTCCAAACACCATAGTTCCAAGACCAAGTTTTATAGCAATTCCAGCACCTAAAACTGCACCACTTGAGATTCCCAAAGTGTATGGAGTCATAAGAGCATTACGAAAAAGAGTTTGAAAAAGAAGTCCACTTAAAGCGAGAATAATTCCTGCAAAAAACGCAAAAAGAACTCTTGGAAGCCTTAGGTCAAAAAATATAGTTGAGCTTAAGTGATTTGAATTAAATATATCTTGTATATTTAGAGAAACTACACCTATAAAAGGGGAGATAATTAAGATGGCAAAAAATACTAAGGGGATAAGATATTTACTCATATTTTACTGCCAAAGATTCAAACTTTACACCATAAAGGTTTTCTAAATTTGAGTTGTTAAAAAAATCTTTCTCATAAAGCTTTGTTTCTGCTTTTTTTATAAAAAGTACAGGTGTTTGCATATAAGAAGCGAAGTTTAAATCGTGTGTTATAAGTATCACTTGATGTTTTTGTTTTAAAGACTTTATATGTTGTGCAATTATTTTAGAGTTATGTGGATCAAGATTTGCAGTTGGCTCATCAAAGATGATGATTTTGCTTTGTTGAGTGAGTGCTACTGCTATGAGAGTTAGTTGCTGTTCTCCTGAGCTAAGTGAGTGCAGAGTATGCTCACTTAGATGTGAGATATTTAAAAATTCCAAAGCTTCTTTCGTTATTTTTTTATCTTCATCTGAGTAGTCAAAAAAACTTTTTTTGTAAGGAAACCTACCAAGTAAAACAAACTCTTCAACCTTTATATAAGCATCATAAGATTCTAGTTTTGTTGGAATATATGAGATTTTTTTAGCTTTTTGCAAAAGTGATAAACTTTTTATACTATTTGTATCTACTGTGATTTCTCCATCAAATTTTATAAGATTACAGATAGCTTTTGCTAAAGTACTTTTACCTGAACCATTTGCTCCAAGAACAGTGAGATGATCAGTTATTTGTAGGTTTACATTTTTTAAGATTAGTTTATCATCATACTTACAAGTAAGATTTTTTAACTCAATCATTCATCTCCCTACAAAGCCTAGAGATAGTGAGGGCTACTCTATGAGATGGAATATGAAGATAATCATCATCAACTATAGAGATGTTTTTATTTTTAGAAGCATCAGTTGGAAGAGTGTACCAAGCTTTAAGAGCTCTCTTTATATCTACTTGAGATTCTGTTGCATGAGAATGTAAAATAATTATCTGTTGTGGATTTAAAGCTATAACATTTTCGTAGTTTAAAACAGGTTGAGAAGTTAGGTTATTCGTATAAGCGTTTGTATTTCCACACTCTTTTATGATATCTTCAAAGAAAATATCATGTCCAGCTATATATATACCACCTCTTAAGTCTTCATGCAAACCATAAACTATCATAACACTATGTGATTGTTTGTTTTTAGGTGCGTTTGTTATAGCGTTATCGATATTTTTAAGTAATTTATTTGCATTTTTAGAATTTATTTTTTTTTCTAAAATTTTAATTGAGTTTTTTATGGAGCTTAGAGTTTTTAAATTTAATTTTAGTGTTTTAATTTTAAAGTATCTAAGTTTAGCAAGAGTTAACTCATTAAACTCTTGTCCAACAACTAAAGTTGGAGAAAGAGAGATAATTTTTTCAATATTTGGATTTGTATAACTTCCAATAATAGGTAGTTTTCTTGCTTTTTTTGGGTATAAAGAGTAACTACTAGTAGCAACTAAAGTATCACCTTTATTAAGAGCATAAAATATCTCTGTGATAGATGGGCTAAGAGAGATTATTCTCTCATTAGCGTTAAGGGTAAGTATAAAAAATAATAAAATAAAAATAGTTTTTATAACATATCCTTAAAAATTGGCATTTATGCCTATGTACCCACTTAGAGGGGCAGTTGTATAACCATTTGATGTCTGATAGTAAGTATTAAATATATTATCAACTTTAAGATAGATAGAGAAATTTTTATTTATATCATAGTTTGTTACAAGGTTAGCAACTGTATATTTTCCAGTTTGTACACCTTGGTCGTTTTTTTTATCAAATCTCTCTCCAACATACTCTCCAAAAATACCAATATGAAGTTTGTCAATTGGATAATAATCAAGAGTTAGCTTTAGTGTTTCTTTAGCTCTTCTTGCTAAATTTTTCCCGTCTTTATCTTTTGCACTAAGTATAGTACCATTTAAAGAGAGTAAAATATCATTAGTAATATTTTGAGAGTACTCAAATTCAAAACCTTTAAATATACTCTCTCCATCAAGGTTTTTATAAATAGCTGGATTACCACCCCATCCATCTGGATCATACCACTCTATTAGGTCTGTTACTTCATTGCGAAAATAGGTAATTTTAAAGTTTTTATAACCAAAAGAGATGTCAGAACTTATGGTGTTCTCAGGGTTTAAGTCATTATTTAAAGCACCCCATGGATTTAATTCTTGAACTATATTTGGAACATTATAGGCAGTTCCAATATTTGAAGTGATAAACGTCTCTTCATTTAAATTATACTTAACTCCTAGTTTTGCTGTAGTTTTAGAATCAAAATTATTATAGTTATCATGTCTAATGCTTTGAGATAAAATAAGTTTATCAAAAATATTAGAGTTAGTTAGATAGATATAGTTGTTTTTATTTTTTTTATACTTTGCTGAATTATCAGTCATAATATAATCAACTTCATCACTGCTAGAGCCTAATCCTAAAATCAGGTTGCTATCTTGATAATATTTTATATTATCCATTAGCTCAATATTTTTATGTTCACCCATGAACTCTTTTACATATTCAGAACCAAACTGTGCAACAGTACCAATTTCATCTCTTGAGAATTCACTTTTTTCTACTTTAAGTGTAAAATTATGATTATTGTATGTTTGTAAATAAGATAGATTATAGATTCTATTTGAAACATCACTTTTTAAAGTGGTGTCATTAGCATTACCAAAACTATCATACTCCTTTAGGGCATCTATATCTGTTATGTTTAAACTGATTTTTGAAGTATCAGTTATGTTGTAGTTTGCTTTTAGGTTTAGAGTAGTGTTTGAATAAGCATCATCCTC
>JAFLJV010000068.1 GCA_022712845.1 Sulfurimonas sp.
CTCAAATAATAATTATTCTCCAGTTGAGTTTGAGGAGATGATGTTACTAAATGAAATGGTTGCTTAGAATATTTTATTCTTTGTATGATATAGGGTTGACACATCAAACTTAGTATATTTTTCAGTGAAATTATATCAAAATATACTAAGTGATTATTGGATAAGAGGTGGTTTTACACGGCTTATTTTGCAGTCTCAAATAATTAACTTAATTTATTTTTTTTCTTTTCATTAGAGTGTAGAATTAAGAATTCTAAATTGCCAACAGATTTTTTAACTACTTTTGATTCTTTAATAAGTAACTCAAGTCGTTTTTTACTCTTTTGATTAAAAAGTAAATTTATATCATCCATGGTAAGTGGTCTTTTGTCTAGTGTATTTAATATCTCTTCATTAGTGTAGCTTGAGTTATTAGGCTCTGCATGAATTCTTGAAGCTATATGTATAGGTAAAGTGCTATCAAATTGCAGTGAAGCTTCATGAAGCTCTTTATAGCTTATACCACCCACAGAATAAGCAGGAGGTCTATCAATAGTTCCCAAATCAATCCTAGTAACATTTAATTTTAAAAGAGTCTTATTTAGCTTTGCAATTTCATCTTTAGTATCATTGATTTTATGTACAAAAAGTATCTCTATATATAGTTTTCCTTTATAAATATTACTAAATTCTATCACTTTATCAACTATATTTTCTATTTTTATACTCTCATGTGGTCTATCTATTTTTTTAAATATATCCTCACTTATAGCATCAAGAGATAGTTTTACTTGGTCTAGTTTTAAAAGTGAATTAAAAACTTTGTTATCAACTAAAGTTGCACTATTTGTAAGAATAAGAGTTTGAGTACTATTTTTAATTTTATCTATTTCATCTATAAGAGTATCTAAGTGAGGATAGAGTGTTGGTTCTCCATTTGCGGTAAGAGTTATAACATCTATTTTATCATTTAAATGAGTTTTGAGTTCATTTATAATGGTTTGAACTTCTACAGTATTTATTTGGGTATTCATAGTGGCACTGGGAGCTAATTCACAGTATAGGCAGTCGAAATTACATTGTTTTGTGGAGGGAGATAGGTCAATACCCAAAGAAGAACCAAATCTTCTTGAGTTTACGGGACCAAAAATTGTTTTCATATTTGTAAAAAGGATGGGAACTATTTTTTACTTACTCTTTGGCACTCTTTTACAAAGTGAATTGCATTCTCAACAGGCACATCAGGTAAGATTCCATGACCAAGGTTAAAGATATGTCTCTCTCCACCCATAGTTTTGTTTATATCTTCAACAGATTCTGTAATCATCTCTTTAGAGTATAAACGACATGGTTCCATATTTCCTTGAAGAACATATTTATCTCCAAGTTTTTCTTTTGCAAGACTCATTGGAGTTGACCAATCAACACCAAATACATCAAAGTTTCCATAAATTTTATCTAAAAAGGCAGGGATACCTTTAGGGAACATAATAACAGGGATATGAGGATATTTCTCTTTTAAATACTCAGCAATTTCAACCATATATTTCCATGAAAATTCATCATAGTTTGATGGCTCAATTGCAGCAGCCCATGAGTCAAAAATTTGAACAACATCAATACCAGCTTGAATCTGTTTTTCCATATAAATCTTAACAACTTCAGTAACTTTTGCAAGAATTTTATGAAGAAGTTTAGGGTTTGAATACATCATTTTTTTACAAATATTGTAAGTTTTTGTACCTTCACCCTCAATCATATAAGTAGCTAAAGTCCAAGGAGCACCAGTAAAACCGATAAGTGCTATCTCATCGCCTCTTTCATCTAACTGCTTTCTTAAAAGCTCAATAGTTTCATAAACATAAGTAAGTTTAGAAGCTGCTTCTTCACCACCGATAAGTCTATCTACATCAGCTTCTGTTTTTATAGGATCTGAGAATTTTGGACCTTCACCTTTTACAAATGATAAATCCATACCCATTTCATCAGGAATAACAAGAATATCGCTAAATAAAATAGCTGCATCAACTCCAACAATATCAAGAGGTTGAATAGTAACTTCTGCCGCTTTTGGTGGATTATGGCAAAGATTTAAAAAATTACCAGCTTCAGCACGAACCGCCATATACTCTGGTAAGTATCTACCAGCTTGTCTCATCATCCAAACTGGAGTGTGTGGAGTTTTTTTACCAAAACATGCATCTACAAATATTTTACTCATTGTTATCCTTTTTAATTATCTCATTTTAGTGGTATTTGTTTATATTATCTTTAAATGACTACTTTTTACCAACTTTTCCTAAGAAAAATAGCCCAACTGATACAGCTGTAATAGAAAGTGCAAGATAAAACATATCTAATGCTGTAGTATATTCTACATGACCAACTTTTTGAAAGAAGCCAACTACTAAAACCATTACTATTACTTTTGAAATTTTATCTTTTAATTGGTCTAGTGAATGAATAGCTAAAAGTTGATTTTCTTGTCCCTCTTCATTTTTAGCTACATCAATATCAGATATAAAAAGTTCATATAAACCAAAAGAAAATAGTAACATAACTACACCAATTAGATATAAGTCAACTGCACCAATAATCCCACCAACAACATCTTCATGAAATCTTTCAGGATGAGCTCCTGTAAAATACGTTGTAAAAACATACTTAGCAGTAACAAAGATATCTATACTAGCTACTGTAAATAATACAACTGCTCCGATTAAGCCAAAAACTACGGCAAAAACAACTATAAATCTTGAATTCCATAAAGTATTTTCAAATATTTTTTCTAACATAAATTAATTTCCTTCTTCTATTTCTATCCATTTTTGGGCAATTCTTACAGCATTTGTAGCTGCACCAACTCTTAAATTATCAGCTACTATAAACATATGTAGCATATTTTTAGCATAATTATCATTTCTTATTCTGCCAACAAATGTTTCATTCATATCGACACAAGTTGCTGGCATTGGATATAGTGCTTCATCTGGGTTATCTAATATAACAAGATTAGGAGCTTTTCTTAATAATTCTCTTGCTTCATCTGCTTGAACTTCACTATCAAAAGTAAGAGTAAGTGATTCTGCATGACCACGAAGAGTTGGTACACGAACACAAGTTGCACTAAGAGCTATATCTTTATGCATAATTTTTGTAGTTTCATTTATCATTTTCATCTCCTCTTTAGTGTATCCATTTTCCATGAAAACATCTATTTGAGGAATTACATTTAGAGCGATTTGTTGATTAAAAACTTTGTGTTCAGAACCACTTAGTTTAAATGCAAAAAAGTCTTGCATTTGATTTACTAATTCTTCCATTGCAACTTTTCCAGCCCCTGATGTTGCTTGATAAGTACTTACATCAACTCTTAAAAGATCATAAGCATCATCAAGAGGTTTTAACACCTGAACCATTTGGATAGTAGAACAATTTGGATTTGCAATAATTCCGCTCTCTTTCCATTTTGCTATATCACTTGGATTTACTTCAGGAACAACAAGAGGAATATTCTCATCCATTCTAAAGTGAGATGTGTTATCAATCACAACAGCTCCAGCTTTTACAGCAGCAGGTGCGAATTTTGCACTAACACTACCACCAGCACTAAATAGAGCTATCTCTATTTCCTCATCAGCAAATACTTCATCAGTAAGTTCTTGTATAGTTATCTCTTTAGAGTTAAAGCTTATAGTTGTTCCTGCACTTCTAGAGCTTGCTAGTGGAACTAGTTTATTTATTGGAAAGTCAATTTCTTGTAAAATTATTAATATCTCTTCTCCAACAGCTCCATTTGCTCCAACTACTGCTACATTATATTTTTTTAACATATTGACTCTTTTTATTGTATTTTATTTTGTAAGTAGAGTTCATCTACTGATATTTCTTGTTCTTCACTTAGTATTACAGCTCTCTCAACCACAGAGATTAACTCTCTAATATTTCCAGGCCAACTATAATCTAAAAGTTGCTTTTTAGCATCTTCACTAAAAGATTTAATCTCAAAACCATATTTATTACAGTTTTGTTCACACATAGAATTTGCAATTTGTAAAATCTCATCTGTTCTATCTCTTAATGGCGGAATATTTAAAGGTATAGTATTTAAACGGTAGTATAAATCTTCTCTAAACTCTCCATTTTTTATTTTAGTTGTTAAATTTGCATTTGTTGCAGAGACAACTCTTATATCAATTTTTATAGACTTTGCAGAACCAAGTCTTCTTACCTCTTTTTCTTGCAAAGCACGAAGAAGTTTAGCTTGAACACCATAAGGCATCTCTGCAATCTCATCTAAAAATAGAGTTCCACCTTGAGCTAATTCAAACTGACCAGCTTTTGCCTCACTTGCATCTGTAAAAGCACCTTTTTCAAATCCAAAAAGCTCACTTTCAATAAGATTTTCAGGAATAGCTGCCATATTTATAGCAATAAATGGTTTTTTAGCTCTGAGAGAGTTATTATGGATATAAGAAGCAAATACTTCTTTACCAACACCACTTTCACCTAAAAGTAAAATACTAGCATCTGTTTTACAAGCCTTGTCAGCTATTTTTAAAGTTGACTCAAGTGCTTTAGATGTTCCTAAAAAACCACTATTAGATTTTTTATTTTTACTTTTTGGAGCTGTTTTTTGTACCTTTTGAATTTTATCTTCTCTTTTAATTGCAGCTATTAATGTATCTACATCAAAAGGTTTTAGTAAAAAATCTTTTACACCAAGATGAATAGATTCTATTGCTCTTTGGAGAGTTGCATTTCCAGTCATTATAATCACTTCAAATTTTCCATTTAAAGTTTTTACAAATTCTATACCATCCATACCAGGCATATTTATATCTGTGATAACTAAATTAAAACTATCATCAATATTTTTTAGTGCATCTTTTGCATTTTTAAATGTTTTAATTTCAAACTCTTTATAATCACTCATAGCGATTTCAAGAGACTTTCTCATATTAATATCATCTTCAACTATTGCAATTTTCAAATTAGCACCCTAGGTTTTGGTGAGTTTTCACTCTTATTTTAAAGGTGCGATTATAGCGAAATTATCATTAATATCGACTTTGAAGCAGGTTGTTTTAAGAGTTAATATAGTAGTTGAAGTATTTTGTAAGTTTGTAGTTTGCTCTTTATGTTCTATATGAAGACCAAGTTTATGAATGTACTCTAAAAACTCTTCTTGATTTTGTGATAGTAATTTTTTAAGATTACCATCACTTGTATTTTCGAGTATTAATTTATTTTGAGGTTTTCCACTACAACTTTTCATAGCGTGAGAGATGTCTAAAGATTCATTAAAAATAATAGCGTCTTTAACTACATACCTATAAGATATAAAGTATTCACTTGCATTTAATGCAAGTGAGGTTAAAAAGATTATTGAGCAAAGTCTGAGTGCGAGATTATTATTTCCATCTCTACTTCGCATAGTCCCTCTTTAAATGTTGTTTCTACAATATTAGCATTTCTAACCATTGCTTTTACAGAAGTTCTAATTGTTGATCTTTTAACCATCATGTTCTTAATTAAATCCTGACCATCAATATGAACACCTTTTACTTTTTCAGCAATAGCTCTATATGCATCAGCAATAGCTGCTCTTTTAGCAAGAGCATAAGCTTGAGCTGGAGAAGATGTATTCATTGGAGCAACACCTTGTCCTGTTACGGATATATGCATAGATGAATTTTTTTTTAATATTTTTTGTGCTTGAGCTTCCATTTGAGCTTCGGCTTCAGCTCTTTTTGTAGCTTCTTCATTTCTGCTTGCTATTTCTATAGCAAGCGCTTCTCTTATTCTAATTATCTCTGCTCTTGCTTTTTGAGTTTCAGACTCTGCAAGAGTTTTTTGAATTAATGCTTTTTGAATTAATACATTTTGAAGTTGAGCATTTGCTGGTTCGATTCCAAATAATGATGAAGCACTTAAAAATGCGACAATTAGAATAGAGAATTTCATGGTTTAGTCCTTACCTGAGTTGATATTGCCTAATATAGCAAATATTATACCAACTCGCCTTGTCCAGATTCATTAGGTTCTTCATCCTCTTCAACAGGCTGTTTTGGACAACGAGATACATTCGCCACTTCAGCACCTTTTACTATATAAACACCACTTGTATTTCTGCTTGATTTTGAAATTGTTTGCATATCAACTCTAATCATTTTTCCAGCTTTTGTAAGTGCCATCATATCCATAGACTCGTCAACCATTAAACAACCTACTACATTTTTACCAGTTTTTGAAGTCATCTTCATAGCAATTACACCAGAGCCACCACGATTAGTAAGTCTATACTCTCCAGCTTCAGTTCTTTTACCAATACCTTTTTCACTTACAACTAAAATCTCTTCCTCATCACTAGAAATGATGTTAGCATCAACTACTTCATCAGAATCATGTTTAAACTTAATACCTCTAACACCTCTAGTATTTCTACCTTGGTCACGAGTTTTTTCTATCTCAAATTTAATACATTGAGATAATTTAGTTACAATAAATAGATATTTAATAGATTTATTTGCAATTTTTGCAGTGATGATAGAATCATCATCATCAAGGTTAATAGCTTTAACACCATTACTTCTAATATTAGAAAATTCACTTAAGTTAGTTCTTTTTACAACACCTTTTTTCGTAAAAAATACTAAAGATTTATCTTCACTAAAGTCTGTTGTTGGGTTGATTGATTGAATCTGTTCACCTGCAACAAGATTTAGAAGATTTACAACTGCTTTACCTTTAGCGATTCTACTACCTTCTGGAATGCGATAAACTTTTAACCAGTGAAGTTGTCCACGATCAGTTACAAAAAGAAGAGTATCGTGAGTGTTACAAGTAAAGAATCTCTCTATAAAGTCATCTTCATAAGTAGTAACAGCCGTTTTACCTTTACCACCTCTTTTTTGTTTTTCATAAGACGCAAGAGGAACTCTTTTTATATAACCTCTATGAGTAATAGTTACAACCATTGGCTCATTTGGAATTAGATCTTCGATATCGATGTCATCATAATCATCTTCTACCTCTGTTCTTCTCTCATTCCCACCATAAGTTGCCATAACTTCATCAAACTCTTTATTAATGATTCCATGTAAAACATCTTCACTTTTTAAAATTGATTCTAGATATTCAATAAGTGTTACTAATTCAGCTAATTCTTCTTCAATCTTTTTAATTTGTAAACCAGTAAGTCTTCCAAGTCTCATAGCAACAATACTTGTAGCTTGAATTTCAGAAAAATCATACTCAGAAATTAGATTGTTTTTAGCATCTTCTTCATCTTCTGAAGCACGAATAGTTTTAATAACTTTATCAATTATATCTATCGCTTTTCTAAGACCCTCTAAGATATGTGCTCTAGATTTTGCTTTTTCAAGATCAAAAATTGTACGACGAATAATAATAGTTTTACGGTGATTGATAAAGTGCTTTAAGATATCTATAATTCCAAAGATTCTAGGTTCTTGGTTTAATATAGATAGCATGATGATACCAAAAGTAGTTTGCATACTCGTTTGTTTAAAAAGATTATTTAGAACTATCTCACTCATAGCGTCTCTTTTTAGCTCGATTACAACTCTCATACCATCACGGTCAGATTCATCACGAATTTCTGAAACACCATCTATCATTTTGTCTTTTACTAAGTTTGCAATATTTTCAACAAGACGAGATTTATTTACTTGATAAGGAAGTTCATCAATTACAATAACTTCTTTTTTTACTTTTTGCTCTATATGAGTTTTAGCACGAACTTTAATACGACCACGACCACACTCATAAGCGTCAGTTATCCCTTTTTTACCAAAGATTGCCCAACTCTCTCTCTATTTTGGTGCCAATGATTTCGGTTCGACTATGATTGAAGAGAATGTTGTTGCTGCGGCCGGCATTAATTTCAGACTCTCAGAAGAAGAAATC
>JAFLJV010000069.1 GCA_022712845.1 Sulfurimonas sp.
TTCACAATATTTTAGATGAAATTCCATCACATGCACATCGTTTAAAATCAATTTCACCAATTATCACTCGTGAGAAACTTGATGTATTAAAATCTTTTGGTGATAAAAAATCACCTCGTTATCAAGCTTTTTATCATAACACTACATTTTCTATAGCATACAGTGGTGAATTAAAAGAAGCTTTAGAAGCTTTAGTTGAAAAAATAGTTAATTCTGTAAATAGTGAAGGTACAAGAATTATAATTTTAGATGACTATGAGTTTTCTAAGGACAAAAAAATTATACCAATGGCTATGGCAGTTGGTCGTGTAAATATTGCACTTATAGAAGCTAAAGTTCGTCATTTAGTCTCTATAATTGCTGTTACTGGAGAAGTTATTGATTCGCACAGTGCAGCTGTACTTATTGGATATGGTGCAAGTGCAGTTTATCCAAGTCTACTTTTTGCTACAGTTGTAGAGCATTTAAAAGTATCAAAATTAATTAATGAAGATTGTCATGAAGTTCTCAAATCAGTTCATATCGCTTTAAATGGTGGACTTTTAAAAATAATGTCAAAGATGGGTATCTCAACTATTGCATCGTATCGTAATTCAGGATTATTTGATGTAATGGGACTAAGTAAAACTATTGTAAAAGATTGTTTTGCAAGTTCACATTACACCCTAAGTGGATTAGAGTATAAAGATATTGATGAAAGACTTACAAAGTACCATAAAGATGTATTTAAAGATGATGGATTTAACAAAATATTTCCACTAAATATTGGTGGGTATTATAAATTTTATACAGGACAAGAACATCATGACTTTGGTCCAGCTGTAATTCATGCTATTCATGCAGTTGCACGAGATGGAAAAAAAGAAGATTATGTAAAGCTTAGAGATTTAGTAAATAAAAGAGGATTAAAGTTTATTCGTGATTTCTTTGAACTTAAATCTGATAGAGAATCTATAGATATCTCTGAAGTTGAACCAAAAGAAGCTATATTTAAAAGATTTGCTGCTGCTGCAATGAGTCTTGGTTCTATTTCCCCAGAGGCACATGAAACAATAGCAATCGCGATGAATAGAATAGGTGCTCAATCAAACTCAGGTGAGGGTGGAGAAGATGCTTCACGTTTTGGTACAGAGCGTTTATCAAAAATCAAACAAATTGCCTCTGGTAGATTTGGTGTTACTCCAGCATATTTAAGAAGTGCTGAGGAGATTCAGATAAAAGTGGCTCAAGGTGCAAAACCAGGTGAGGGTGGGCAACTTCCAGGACATAAGGTTTCTCCACTTATCGGTAAACTTCGTCATACTGTTCCTGGTGTTACACTTATTTCACCTCCTCCACATCATGATATTTATTCTATTGAGGATTTAGCACAGCTTATTTTTGACTGTAAACAAGTAAACCCAAAAGCTAGAGTTGCTGTTAAGTTGGTATCAACTGTTGGAGTTGGAACAATTGCAGCGGGTGTTGCAAAGGCGTATGCTGATAAAATTGTTATTTCTGGTGGAGATGGTGGTACAGGTGCTGCTCCCCTCACTTCTATCAAGTTTGCTGGTAATCCTTGGGAATTAGGCTTAAGTGAGGCTCATAATGCTCTTAAAGTAAATAATCTTCGTTCTTTAGTGGAACTTCAAACTGATGGTGGTTTAAAATCTGGTTTAGATGTAGTTAAAGCTGCTATGCTTGGTGCTGAGAGTTATGGTTTTGGTACAGGTGTTCTTACTATAGTTGGCTGTAAGATGCTTCGTATCTGTCATGTAAATAAATGTTCTGTTGGTATCGCAACTCAAAATGAAAAACTTCGTAAAGATTTTTTCAAAGGACATGTTGACCAACTGATAAATTATTTTACTCTTTTAGCTGAAGATATCCGTTCTATTATGGCTGAACTTGGATTTAGCACAATGGAAGAGCTGATAGGTAGAAGTGATATACTAAATGTTGTTGATGATGATTTTGCTAAAAAGTTTGATTTTTCGAATATTTTACATCAAGAAGATGGTGTAAATACTCATCAACAAAAATACAACCAACCTTTTGATGATAACGCTTTTGAAAAAAGTGTTTTACTAGAGGCAAAAAATGCTATAAAACATCCAGATCATACTATAAAAATTAAAAGAGAGATAACTAACTTAAACAGAAGTTTTGGAGCATTGATTTCAGGAGAGATAGCAGAGTACTATGGTGATAAAGGTCTTAGTGCTGATACTATTAAAATTGAACTAGATGGAATTGCAGGGCAAGCTCTTGGTGCATTTTTAATTCCTGGTGTATCAATTTATTTAAATGGTGTTGCAAATGATTATATTGGTAAAGGTATGCATGGTGGTAAGATAATCATCACTTCAAAAAATGAGGGCGAGAATTTTGCTGCTGGTGGTAATACATGTCTTTATGGTGCAACAGGTGGAAAACTTTATATCTCAGGTTGTGTAGGTGAAAGATTTGCTGTTCGTAACTCTGGTGCTTTAGCTATAGTTGAAGGTACTGGTGATAATGCATGTGAGTATATGACAGGTGGTGTTGTTGTTATTCTTGGTCGTTCTGGTATCAATTTTGGTGCAGGTATGACAGGTGGTATATCTTTTGTATACGATGCTGATCATAGTTTTATAGAAGATGTTAATCGTGAGCTCGTTGAGCCTATCCGTATAGATACAGATGAAGGTGATGAGGCTAGACATTATCTTAAAAGATTACTAAAAGATTATGTTGTAGAAACAGAGAGTAAAAAAGCAAAAGATTTACTAGAAAATTTTAGAGTTGAAGTGAGAAACTTTTGGCTTGTTAAACCTAAAAACTTGAAAAAACTACCTTTAAATCTTGAGAAAGGAGATTAATTATGAGAGAATATTTAACAATTGAAAGAGTTGAAGCTGAAAAAAGATTAGTCGTAGATAGAACAAAAGATTTTGGTGAAATTTATGAAGTTTTTGATAAAGATGAAGCAGCAGCTCAAAGTGAAAGATGTCTTCAGTGCGGAGATCCATTTTGTTTAAATAAATGTCCTCTACATAATTATGTACCACAATGGTTAAAGGCTATTGCTGAAAAAGATTTAGAATTTGCATTTAAATTATCAAATGAACCTTCACCATTTCCTGAGGTTATGGGCAGAATCTGTCCACATGAAAAACTTTGTGAGGGTGACTGTACTCTAAATGATGGTCATGGTGCTATCACTATTGGTTCAGTTGAAACACACATTACAGAAGCTGGTTTTAAAGCTGGGTATAAACCAGATTTTCCAGGAATTACTACTGATAAAAAAGTAGCTATCATTGGTAGTGGTCCTGCTGGGCTTTCTGCTGCAACATATCTTCTTCGCTCAGGTATTGCTGTTACTATGTATGAAAGAAGTGGCAGAGCTGGTGGACTTATGACTTATGTTATCCCTAACTTTAAACTTGATAAAAAAATAGTTAAAAGAAGAGTTGATTTACTACTTGAAGCGGGATTAGAACTTGTACTAAACTGTGAAGTTGGAAAATGTACCCCTTTTGAAGAGTTAGCGAATACTCATGATGCAATATTTATAGGTGTAGGTGCAACAAAAGCAAAAAGAGCCTCACTTACTGGTGAAAATGCTTCTAATGTTTATGACGCTATGGATTATTTAACTGCTATTCAGAGAAAAATATTTAAAACTCCTTATGATAAAAAGTTTGATTTTAAAGATAAAGATGTAGTCGTAGTTGGTGGTGGTGATACTGCAATGGATTGTTTACGAACTGCAAAAAGAGAGGGTGCAAAATCTGTAACATGTCTTTACCGTCGTGATGCAAACAATATGCCAGGAAGTAAAAAAGAGTATAAAAATGCAATTGAAGAGGGTATTGATTTTACATTTTATGCTTCTCCAAAAAAGCTTGTTTTAAATGATGATGATAATGCTATAGCAGTTGAAGTTGTAAAAACAACTCTTGGTGCAAAAGATGATAGTGATCGTCAAAGAATGGAAGAGGTTAAAGGTAGTAATTTTAGAGTTAAAGCTGATGTTATTGTCATGTCACTTGGTTTTGATGTTGAAAAACCTCCATTTTTAGCAGAAAACGGAATAGAGACAAATAAGTGGGGAGAAATCATTGTAAATGAAGAGACTCACGAAACGACAACTGCTGGTATTTACGCTGGTGGTGACTGTTATAGGGGTGCTGATTTAGTTGTAACAGCCGCTTTTGATGGTCGTGAAGCTGCTAGAAGTATTTCTAAAGTACTTTTGAAATAGATATTTTTAACTTTTTTTAATATCATATTGTAGCTATTTTGGGCTACAATATGATATATAGATATTAAGGAGTTAGCACAATGTCTTTAAATGCAACAGTTAGAGCAAGAGTAGATGAGTCTTTAAAATTTGATGCAGAGTCAATTTTAAAAGAGATAGGACTAACTACATCTCAAGCTATAAATATATTTTTAAAAAAAGTAGTTTCTGAACATGGAATACCTTTTGAGCTAAAAGTTCCAAGTGATAGACTAAAAACAGCTATGGATGAAGCAAAAAAATCTGAAGGTACCTATCATAATGATGTAGATGAAATGATAAAAGATTTAAAATCTTGATAAAATACCGTCTCTTTAAAACTAATTCATTTAAGAGAAGCTATAAAAAGCTAAGGCTAAGTGATGAAGAAGATTTAGCATATATTGATGTTGTTTACAATTTATTATGTGATGAAAAGCTTTTAAAAAAGTATAAAGATCATCAACTCATAGGAAACCTAAAAGATTTTCGAGAGTGTCATATTAAACCTGATTTATTACTTATCTATATGATAGAAAATAAAACTTTAAAATTAACAGATATTGGTTCTTATAGTGAGTTATTTGAATGAGTTTTGATTAGTACTATTAACTTTTAAGTATAATACATAAAAAAACTGGAATAGAATGAATGAGATAAAATTATCAGTAGATGATAAAAATTTAGATACTGTACTTAGTATTTTAAATAATTTAAAAGATGGATTGATTTTAGATATAAAAACTGATGCTAATGTTAAAAGAAAAGTTGGAAAAACTCAGTATCAGCCTAAAAATAACAAGATTATAAGAGAAGAAAACTCAGGTACAAATGATAGTAGTGGCAAGTATATAAATATATCAGCTTATAGACAAAAATTAAAAAAGATGAAGAAAAATGATTAGACTTAGAAAATGGATATATTTAGCGATAGTTTTATTGTTGTTTTATTATATATTTGTTGTAAATATTTGGGTGACACTCTCTATCATAGCTTCTTTATATATTGCATTTAAAGTATATAAAGTTTATGCTAAGTCTAGATTAATGAAAATAGCAGGTTCTAAAGAGTTGTTTAAAAAACATGAATTGGGGCTTTTTATAGCACTTGTTGCAAAAGTTGCTAAAGCAGATGGGGTAGTGCATGAGTTAGAAGCACAACTTATAGGAATCATGTTTGATGATATTGCTAAAATTTTTCCAGATAAAGACAAAACAAAAAATATCTTAAAAGAGATTTTTAGTGAAGCAAAAAAGAAGGATGATGACACAAAAGAGATAGCACAATCCTTAAACAAACTTATTGGCCGTAGTAGATTAAAGCGAAAGCAATATATAGAGTTCTTAATCCAACTTGCATTTGTAGACGGTGGAATTAGCTCTGATGAAGATAGAGTTTTACGTGAAATTGTACAAGAGTTAAATATTACTTCTGATGAATATACAGCGATGATTGCTAAGTTTGAAAATATGCTTAAAAATAAAAAACAAACTATGAGCCTTAAAGAGGCTTGTGAAATTTTAGGTGTAAGTGAGAGTGATGATATTAGCGTTGTTAAAAAAGTATATAGAAAACTTGTACGCCAATACCATCCAGATATCATAAAATCGCAAGATAAAGATGAAGCTTACATAGAAGAAGCTACTGCTAAAACTCAAGAAATAAACCAAGCTTATGAGGTTATCAAAGAGTCAAAAAAACAGTTAAAATTATAATATTTAAAGGTGCTGGAAAATCAGTATATTTTGGATGCTTTATAAAATAAGTTTAGCCAAATTACTAAATAATAAGTATTGCTAAAGAATTATATGGTATTATTTTTTATAATAATAAGTTATATAACTATTGGAGTTTTTAAAATGAAAAAAATAATTTATTTTGCTATATTAATTTTAATATTACAAGGTTGTGCCAGTGTGAATAAAAGTGCACATGAATTTAGTCCACATAATACAGCAAAGGTAATTGAAAAAGGGAAAGTGTATAATTTACCTATTGATTCTAATTATATATTTGTTAGTGATGAACATAAAAAATTATTTACTAAATCTAATACTTTTTCAGAATGTAATCTTGGAAATATATTTTGGAGAAGTCCTGAATTTATGAAAGTAGGAACGGAAGATGATGTAACATCTGAGTATCTAAAAAAAGCAGAAAAAGAGCAATTAGCAGGGTGTGGTAAACCTTTAAGTAAAGTGTATTAACTTATTTTAAGTAATTCAGCATAAATATATTATAAAAGTTAAAAATTATATTTATAAAGTATAAATTAGATATAATCGCAATTATTTATATATTTAAAAAGGATAATCTTTGAACCTCTTAAGCATTTTTTCTTTCAATTCTAATAAAAAACAACCAGTTAAAAGTGAAGTATCTTCTCACTGGGTAAAATGTAAATCTTGTCAATCTTTAATGTATTATAAAGAAGTTGAAAATCAAAAACATGTGTGTCCAAAATGTGGCTACCATATTCGTATCGGTGTAAAAGAGCGTATTGAACTTTTAGCTGATGAAGGAACATTTGTTGAATATGATGATAATTTAAAACCTGTTGACCCTCTTAAATTTTTTGATAAAAAATCTTATAAACAGAGAATTGAAGAAGCTGTAAAAAAGACTGGTAAAACTTCATCAGTTGTTAGTGGTGAGTGTGAGATGAATGGTATCGGTGTTCAGTTGGTTATTTTTGATTTTGCTTTTATGGGTGGTTCTCTAGGATCTGTTGAGGGTGAAAAAATTGTTCGTGCTGTTGAGCGTGCTATAGAGAAAAGTCAAGGTGTTATAATACTTAGTGCAAGTGGTGGTGCCAGAATGCAAGAGAGTACATTTTCTCTTCTTCAAATGAGTAAAACTTCTGCCGCTCTTGCAAAATTAGCAAAACAAAATCTTCCATATATATCAGTTTTAACTGATCCAACAATGGGTGGAGTTAGTGCTTCTTTTGCAACATTGGGAGATATTATTATTGCCGAGCCTGGAGCACTTGTTGGTTTTGCAGGTCAACGTGTAATTGAGCAAACAATTGGTTCAGCACTTCCAGACGGTTTCCAAAGAGCAGAATTTCTACTTGAAAAAGGTTCTATTGATATGATTGTTGGTAGAAATAATTTAAAAAATACTCTCTCAGATTTGTTAAAATTTTTTAAAGTTGCGTAATGCGACTTTATGCACTTTGTGATCAAGAGCTTTTAGATGCTAGAGCTATCTCACTAGAAGAGTTCATAGAGTTTGCAAAAGAGCAAAATGCAGAGATTATTCAATACCGTAATAAAAGTGCAGATATAGCATTTATCAAACAACAATTAATTAAAATTAGAAAAATATACGATGGCTTTTTAATAGTTAATGATTCTTATGAGCTTATAGAGTTTTGTGATGGAGTGCATGTAGGTCAAGAAGACTTAAAAGCGATAGATGAAGATATTTTTAAAGCTGTGAAAATTTTAAGAGAAGTTATTAAAAAAGATAAAATTTTAGGAATATCAACACATAATGAGATAGAAGTTCTTCAAGCAAATGAGATGGATTTAAACTATATTGGATTAGGTGCATTTAGAGATACTAATACAAAAAAAGATGCAAAAGTGCTTGGCGACGCCTTAGATAATATAGCTTCAAAATCAAAACATTTAGTTGGTGCAATTGGTGGTGTAAAAATTGATGATAAATTTTTACATGTTACTTACCATGTTATTGGAAGTGGACTTATAAAGTGAATATAGATATTGTTTCTATAGCTAAAAAAGAGCGTTCAGATTATGATCCGCTTTATAAAGAGTTAACAAAAATGATTTCTCGTTTTGCAAAAGTACAAAATATAGAACTTTTTAGTAAGGATGTAACAAAAGCACACACTATATCATCTAAAGCTTCAAAGCAGGCGTATTCAAAGCTTTTGGAACCATATGTAGGAAAAGCTTTTTCTATTATTTTGCACCCCGATGGTAAAATAATTGATAGTTATGAGTTTAGTAAGCTTTTAGATGGTAAAATGGCGGTTAAATTTTATATTGGTGGAGCTTATGGCTTTGAGGATGACTTTTTAAAAAAAAGTGATGCTGTTATAAGTTTAGGTAAATTAACAATGAGTCATAAAATTGCAAAAGTTGTTTTACTAGAGCAAATTTATAGAGGTTTTTCAATACTGAGTAACCATCCATATCATAAATAAGGAATGTATAAGTGCAGACAAGTGAATTAAGTTACTTTAGAGAAATTCTTGAGAGTAGACAAGTGCAGATAACAAAAAATATTTTAGATGTAAATGATGAACTTAGTCAATTAAATTCATTAGAGTTAAATGATGAAGGTGATCATGCATCAGTTGATAATAATTCAATGGTTGAGAGTGCAATTGTTCAGCAACAAGAACAAGAGTTAAGAGAAATTAATGTAACATTAGGAAAAATATCAATTGGTGATTATGGCATATGTGAAATGTGTGAAGATCCAATAGGCTTTCAAAGATTAAAAGTTAAGCCTCATGCAATATATTGTATAGACTGTAGAGAGATTGTAGAAAAATCTAAGTAAGGAGTGGTAGATGTATATTAAAAGATACACTATAGCATCATTAATATTAATTATTTTAGTTGGTTGGTATATCTATGCTTTTGTAACTCAAGATACTGTAAGTATTGAATTCTTTGGAGTTGTATTACCACCTTTATCAATAGCTTTATTAGTTGTTATACCACTGATTTTATTGTATGTTGCCAGCGTATTACATATGTCTTTTTATTCATTCCTAGCTAGCATGAAGCTTCGTAAATATGAAAAAGATTTTGATAAAATTGTTGACTCTATAGTTGACGCATATCTTGGTAAAGAAAATCGTTCTCATAATTTTAAAACAGACAGGTATCAATTATTGGGTGCATTAGTTGATAATGCAACTATTTTTCCATCAGCAGAATTAAATTCAAATATTGATAATAAAAAGATAAGTGAAATTCTTGAACTTATCAATAAAATAAAAAATTCAGAACCAGTAGATTTAAAAAAATACTCACTTCCATCTTATAATGCTTTAGTTATTCAAAATGAAAAGAATCGTTATAAAAGTGGTAGTATAAAAGCGGAAGATATATTAAGTAATTCTAGTAAGTATGACGAGAGTATTTGTAAAGAAGTTTATATAGATTTTGTTAAGACATCACCACTTAGTGCTATAGAAAAGTATAAAAAATCTTTAACAAAAGAATCTTTATTTGAAATACTATCAAGAATTAATATTGATGAAAATACCTTGGAAATTTCAAATGAATCACTTATAGCTTTTTTTAAAGACTTAGAATTAAATTCAAGTGACTATATAAAAGCATCTCAAAAACTTTCACGTGGAATGAATCCAGAACAGAGAATAAAACTTTTTGAAATACTAAGCAATGAAAATGAAAATGTTATGGAAGCTTATCTATTTACACTTTTTGACTTAGAAATGTTAGCTCCAGCTAAAGAAATATTAGAAACTTCACAAGATGATGAATATATGCATTTTAAAGCATATAATTCATTAAGAGAGTATGGTAAACACTTTGATATTAATCTATTTATGTAAATCTAATAAACTGCAATGTTAGAGAAGTTATCTTTTGATAAACCAGTATTTGTTTTAGCTCCTTTGGCTGGATTTACAGACTTACCTTTTAGGAGTGTAGTTAAAAAATTTGGTGCAGATTTAACAGTTAGTGAAATGTTAAGCTCAAATGCTTTGGCTCATGGTTCTGTAAAAACTTTGCATATGTTAAAAAAATCTCCTAATGAAGATCCTTATTCTGTGCAAATATCAGCTTCACAGGTTGATATGGCTAAAAGAGCAGTAGAAGTTTTAAATGAATATGAAGGTATTGATATTATAGATTTAAATTGTGGATGTCCTGTTCCAAAAGTTGTTGGACATGGAAGTGGTAGTTCACTTCTGTTAAATCTTCCTCTTATGGGTGATATAATAAAAGCTATAAAAGATACTTCAAATAAAAGTCTTACAAGTGTAAAAATTAGACTTGGTTTTGAGAAAAAAAATCATATTGATATAGCAAAAATGGTTGAAGATAGTGGAGCAGATTTTTTAGCTGTACATGGAAGAACTCGTGTGGGAAAATTTAAAGCTCCTGTCGATTATGATGCTATTAAAGAGATAAAAGAGGTTATTAATATACCAGTTATCGCAAATGGGGATATAGACTCATATGAGAAAGCTAAGTGGGTGCTAGAACATACTGGTGTTAACGGAGTTATGATAGGTCGTGGAGCAGTTGGTGCACCTTGGATTTTTCATCAGCTTCGTACAGGTTCTGTAGATATCAGTCAAAATATTAAGCATGAGATAGTTTTAGAACATTTTGATAAGATGATTGAATTCTATGGTGCTCATGGAGTAGCTATGTTTAGAAAGCATACACATACTTACTCTAAAGGATACAGGGGTGCATCTGCTCTTAGGAATAAAGTGAATAATATCAGCAATATACAAGAATATCGCACAGTGATAGATAATTTTTTTAGTAATAGTGAGCAAGTAATTTAATGGCTTTAGATATAAGTAAATCAATTAAAAATTTAGATGACAGTGATATAGCAGATAATCTGCTTCATTATGACTATAATGTAAAACATTTATTATCTTTGATAAAAAAAGATGTCAACAGAGAGGATACTTTATTTTTAAGTTCTTATCGCTCTTTTGAAGGGGAGGTTTT
>JAFLJV010000070.1 GCA_022712845.1 Sulfurimonas sp.
CTTTATTTAATGTAGATAGAAATTATCGTACTCCTAAATATGATGCAAGTGAAGTCTCTTATGAAAATAAAAATTCAGATTATGTTGTTAGATATAAATTAATTAAGAAAGATAATGGTGAATTAAATATTAAATTAAAAATGTTTAATAAAGATAAAATAGTTTTTACTAAAAATTATAAAATAAAACAAGCAAAAATCTATATGTTTGTTGCACATGCTATAGCATATGATATAAATAAATTTATGGGTGAAGCTCCTGTTGGATGGATGAAAAGAAAAGTAATATTTTCTAGAATTATATCGCCAAAAAAGAGTGAATTAGTTATTGCTGATTATACTCTCGCGTATCAGCATATAATTGTAAAAGGTGGTTTTAATATATTTCCAAAATGGGCAAATAAAGCACAAAATTCATTTTATTATACCTCTTTAGATGAAAGAAAACCAACTTTAAAATATATAAATATTAAAACTGGTCAAAGTAAAGTGATAAAATCCTCTGATGGCATGATGATATGTTCTGATGTAAGTGATGATGGAAAAAAATTATTATTAACTATGGCTCCAACAGGTCAACCAGATATTTATATTTATGATGTAAATACTAGGAAAACTTCAAAATTAACTAAATATGGTGGAATTGATGTTAATGCTCAATTTATGGGTAAAAATAAAATAGCTTTTGTATCTAATCGTTTAGGAAAACCAAATATTTTTTCTAAAACTATTGGTTCTAGTAGTGTTGAACAAATGGTTTATTATGGAAAAAGTAATGCAGCTTGTAGTACTTTTGGTGATTACATAGTGTATAAATCTAGAGAAAGCTCAAATGCTTTTGCAAGAAACACATTTAATTTGCACCTAATTTCAACACAAACAGATTTTATAAGAAGATTAACAGCTGTAGGTGTAAATGAATTTCCAAGATTTTCTATAAATGGAGATGCTATTATTTTTATTAAAAATTATAAAGCTCAAAGTTCTATAGGTATTATTAGATTAAATCATAATAAAAACTATCTTTTTCCTCTAAAATATGGAAAAGTTCAATCAATGGATTGGTAAAAATTAAATTATCAAAATATATTAATGTTATTTTGGTACAATCATGTTAAATAAAACTTTAAGGCAATAAGTATGAAAAATATTCTGATTTCTGGTGTTGTTATAGCACTTTTAACTTTTAGTGGGTGTTCTGATAAAGAGCCTATTATTGATGACACTGCTCAAAATGAAGAAACACCAGTTGAGAAGGTTGCACCTATAGAAACAGAAACTGTATCATCTGATGATGCATCTGTTATGAGTGAAGATACTTCAAATGCTTATAGTAGTGATAATGATAGTAATGATTATAGTAGCGAATCTATAACAAGCATAGAAGATGAAATGTTATCAATATATTTTGACTTTGATAGATTTAGTATAAAACAAAGTATGCAAAATAATATTTCAAATGATGTTAGAGTAGCTAATGGATCAGCAAGTAAATATTCATTGAAGCTAGAGGGTAATTGTGATGAGTGGGGAAGTGATGAATATAATTTTGCACTTGGACTAAAAAGAGCAAATACAGTTAAAAAATCTTTAATTGCTGAAGGTGTTGATGTTAGTCGTATTACTATGGTAAGTTATGGTGAAAGTAATCCAACATGTACTAATAAAACAGAAGAATGTTGGTCTAAAAATCGTAGAGTTGACTTTAAACTTCTTCCATAATTTATGAGTAAAAATACTTTACTACTTCCTTTTTTAGCACTATTCTTACCGTATAGTTTATATAGTGCTGAACCCTCAGCATTTGGCGCTGGTAATTTAGATAATCCAACACCATATGGTTTAACTTCAAGTGAAAAAGTGATACTGCAAAATAAAAAAAATCTTCGTCAAGTTGTAGTTAAAAGTAATAATCAAGCAAATGAAGTTGATTCTATTAGAGAAAGAATAGATGGTCTTCAAACATTAATAGAGAGTTTAAATATATCATCTAGAGATAATAAACTTAACTTGAAATCTTTAAAACAAAAAAATATTGATCAGTTAAAAGGTAATACTGAATACGAAAAAAGGCTTATAGAATTAATTCAAGTAAATAGTGACTTAGCACAAGAAAATAGTGAATTTATTATAGTTGATACTAAAGAAATAAATAAGTTAAAACTTTTAACAGCAGAAATATCCAAACTAGTAGATAAAATAAACATTACATATGTTACAAAAAATGAATTTAATTTACTTGTAAATGATGTAAATAAATTTAAAGATTTAGTAACTAAAGAATTTAGAGAAAAAGAAAAATTACAAACAAAACTGCATGCAAAATTAAAACAAAGTAAATCTAAACTTGATGATATACCAAATAGTGAAATTGCAAAAAAAGCTAAAAATTATTATAATAAAAAGTTTTATACTAAAGCTCTTAAGTACTATAATCATTTAATAAATAACAACTATAAACCAGCACAGGCACATTATATGATTGGTGAAATTAAATATTATAGAAAAAGTTATTCAGATGCAATAGCATATTTTAAAAAAAGTGTATCATTATATTCAAAAGCTTCTTATATGCCAACATTACTTCTTCATACAGCAATTTCAATGGATAAAACTGGTGATAAAGTTAATGCAGAAACGTTTTATAATGCAGTAATAACTAAATATCCACAAAGTAATTCTGCACAAATAGCAAAAAGTAATCTTGATTTAATTCAATAAAGGTTATTAATTTATTTTTAATTAGTGTGAATTATGATAAAATCCAAAGAAATTAAAGGCATATTAAATGGCAATACAAGCAAATCAAATTGTATCAATAGAGTATGAAGTAAGTGACGGGGAAAATATAGTAGATAGTAATATCGGTGGTACACCATTAGTATTTATGTTTGGTAAAGGTCAAATAATTCCAGGACTTGAGAGTGGAATAGTTGATATGACAATAGGTGATAAAGCTGAAGTTTTAGTTAAAGCTAAAGATGCTTATGGTGAGTATAATGCAGAGGCTAAGCAAGAAGTTCCAAAAGATCAATTTGCTGGAATTGATTTAGAAATTGGAATGAGTCTTTATGGACAAGGTGAAGATGGTAGTACGGTTCAAGTAATAGTACAAGAGATAGGAGATGAGAATATAATTATTGATTTTAATCATCCTTTAGCTGGTAAAGATTTATCTTTTAATGTATCTATTAATAATATTAGAGAAGCATCTTCTGAAGAGGTTATGACGGGAATTCCTGCTGAAAATCAACAGCATGATGAATCTTGCGGTTCTGGTTGTGGACACTAATTATATAACAATATCTCCATCTTCTATTGAAGCATTTAAAACAGCTACTCTTTTAAAGACATTAAATGTAAACGCTCTTATAATGGGGGAGGTAGGTGTTGGTAAAAAGAGTTTAGCTAGATATATTCTTCCTGATGCACCAATACTCAACGCATCTAACTTTGATGAATTATTAACAACTCTTCGAAGTGTTCATGAGATTATAATAACTGATTTAGAGAATTCACCAAATATAAAAAAGATTTTAGATATTATTAGTTCTAAAAGTATTAGAGTTATAGCAACAGCAAAAAGTTCTTATAATTATGAAACAGTAGATTATACATTTAGCATTAAATTTGATATACCATCACTCTCACAGAGACTAGAGGATGTTGAACAATTAATTCAAAAATTTGCTAATGAAGCATCTTTACTTTTTAGTACAAATGAAAATTTTTGTATGAAAAGTTTTAAGCCAGATTTATCTCAAAATTCAAATTCTTTAAGACGACAAGTTATGATTAATTATTTACTTCAAGATATAAATGATATAGAATTAATGAGTATTATGCAAAATTATTTATCAAATAAGCTTGGTTCAAATAATGATTATAAAAATTTTTTACATCTGTATGAAGTTCCACTTATAAAAGCAGGGTTAGAAAAATTTAAATCACAATTACAATTATCTGATAAACTTGGATTAAATAGAAATACACTTAGAAAAAAAATAGTTGATAATAAAGAGTATTTGTAATTTATATATTAAATTATTCCCTACGAGGTTAATGATAACTTCGCTTGCGAAGTATAAAAATTTTACTCATAGCCTCTGGCTAAAAAGTGAATTTTAGCAAAGGAAAAAAATGAAAAAAATAGCGATGATATTTGCAGGACAAGGTTCTCAAGCTCTAGGTATGGGAAAAGATTTTTATGAAAATTCAGATATTGCAAAAGAGATGTTTGATAAAGCAGGAAAAAAAATAGGTGTTGATTTTAAAGAGATAATATTTCAAGAGAATGAAAAACTTTCCCAAACTGCCTATACTCAACCAGCAATACTTCTTGTTCAGATGATTGCATATCGTCTTTTTCAAGATGCTTGTCCAACAAAAGCAAAACTATTTTTAGGTCACTCCTTAGGTGAATTTTCAGCACTATGTGCAACAGGAGCAATAGATTATCTTGATGCTGTTGAGTTAGTTCATAAAAGAGGCTCTTTAATGCAAGAAGCTTGTGATAAAGTTGAAGCAGGAATGATGGCTTTAGTTGGCTTAGATGATGAAAGTATTGAGAAAATTTGCTTAGAAGCTCAGTCTGATGGTAAAAAGGTTTGGCCAGCAAACTATAATCAAGATGGTCAATTAGTTGTAGCTGGAATGAAATCTGATTTAATTTCTTTAGAGCAAGTTTTTAAAGATGCTGGTGCTAAAAAAGCAATTTTGCTTAATATGTCAGTTGCATCACATTGTGAAATACTTGCTCCTGCACAAGAACCATTTGCTAAAATAATGTCGGAGATGGTTAAAGATTCATTTTCTGCCCCAGTTATTTCTAATGTAACAACAACCCCTTATAGTACTAGAAGTGAAGCTGTATCGTTATTAAAAGATCAACTAGTTAAACCAGTAAAGTACAAACAGTCAATTCTAGCAATAGCAAATGATATTGATATAGCTATAGAGTTTGGTAATGGCGTAACTCTAAAAGGTCTTAATCGCAGAATAGTAAAAGATTTAAAAACTATGAATATATCTGATATGACCTCACTTCAAAAAGTTGTAGAGGAATTATCAAACTAAAATGAAAGTCACTTTAGCTCAAATATCACCTAAATTAAATCGTTCTAACTTGGATGATATAGTATTAATAATAGAAGAGTTTAAAGATGATAGTGATTTGATAGTGTTTCCAGAGTTATCTTTAAATGGTTATATGCTTCAAGATAAACTTTATGAAGATGCTTGGAATATAGATGATTTAGATGAGTTGAAAAAATTAAGTTTTAAAATAGATATTGTAGTTGGTGTTGCTTTAATAGATGGAAGTAATTTTAGAAATGCGGCACTTTATTTTTCTCAAGGTAAACTTTTATCAAAACACTATAAAGTTCATCTTCCAAACTATGGAATGTTTGAAGAGGCTAGATATTTTGAAGCTGGTGATGTATTTGAGAGTTTTATAAGTAGCTATGGAAAAATGTTTATGCTTGTTTGTGAGGATTTATGGTACACATCTGTACATGAAGATTTAATTAATGAAAATCCAGATTATATTATTGCTCTTGTAGCATCTCCTGCTCGTGGTTTTAGTAATAGTGGGTTAGAGATAGAAGATAAATGGATAAATATTATAAAAAGAGTTGCTTTAGAGTGTAGTGCAAAACTAATATTTGTAAATCGTGTTGGCTTTGAAGATGGTTTAGGTTTTTGGGGTGGAAGCTGTATAGTTGATAAAGATTCAAATATACAATATAAATTACCTCATTATGAAAAAATAGTAAAAACATTTGAAGTTTAATACAAAAAAAAGTTAGAAAAGGAATTTATATGTCAAAAATAGCAATAATGGGTGCAATGCCTGAAGAAATAGCACCAATATTAGAAAAATTAGATAATTATAAAACTACTAAATATGCAAATAATGAATATTATGAAGCTACATATAAAGGTGTAGAGGTTGTTGTGGCATATTCTAAGATAGGAAAAGTTTTTTCAACTCTAACCGCAACTACAATGATTCAACACTTTGGATGTGAAAAATTGCTTTTTTCTGGAGTAGCTGGTGGAATTAATCCTAGTTTAAAAATTGGAGACTTAATTGTAGCAACAAAATTATCTCAACATGATTTAGATATCACCGCATTTGGACACCCTATGGGTTTTGTACCTGGTGGAAGTGTGTTTATTGAAGCAGATAAAGAGTTAATCGAGTTATCTAAAGAGGTAGCAAAAGAGTTAGGAAAAATTGTGCAAGAGGGTGTAATCGCTACTGGTGATCAGTTTGTACATGATGAAAAAGTTAAAGATAATATTGTTAAACATTTTAATGCTGATGCTCTTGAGATGGAGGGTGGCTCTGTTGGGGTTGTATGTAATGCTTTAGATGTTCCATTTTTCATACTTCGCGCAATTAGTGATACAGCAGATACTGATGCTAGCTTTTCGTTTGAAGAGTTTATGGAATCAAGTGCAATAATATCAGCTGAGTTTATTATGAAAATGGTTGATAAGCTTATAGAAGCAAACGCAAAATGAACAAAGTCCATTTTACTACGTTAACCCTTGGTTTGACTCAGCGTCAAGCTCACGCATAGTGAACTATGCTTATGTCTAATCGTATATGCCCATCTAAAAAAATAATGTCAAAACTTGGCAAAACTAATGCTGAATTTGAACTCATACAAGAGGGCGATAAGATATTAGTTGGTCTTAGTGGTGGTAAAGACTCTTTAACTATGATTCATGCTTTAAAAGAGCAACAGCGTCGTGCTCCTTTTAAATTTGAAATATTGGCTGTTACAGTTGGCTATGGAATGGGTGAAAATTTAGATCATCTTATTGCTCACTGCAAAGAGTATGATATAGCACATATTTTTCATGATACCAAAATTTTTGAGTTAGCAGAAGAAAAAATTAGAAAAAATTCATCTTTTTGTAGTTTTTTTTCAAGAATGAGAAGAGGAACACTTTATGGAGTAGCAGAGAAACAAGGGTGTAATAAGGTAGCCTTAGGTCATCATTTAGATGATGCAGCGGAGAGCTTTTTTATGAACTTTATTTATAATGGTCAAATGCGCTCACTTGCTCCAAAATATAGAGCTGAGAATGGATTAATTGTGATTAGACCATTAATTCAAATGAGAGAGCGTCAGCTTAGAGCATTTGTAGAAGACAATAATTTAAAAGCTATTGGTGATGAAGCTTGTCCAGGTTTTAAATTTGAAGCAAAACTACCTCATGCACGTGCCAATATGAAAGTAAAATTAGCAAAAATGGAGGAAGAATT
>JAFLJV010000071.1 GCA_022712845.1 Sulfurimonas sp.
TACGAATTTTTTTTATTGCAGCTGTAAATGAACTTGTTAATGTATCAAACATAAAATACCTCTTAGATTAATCTAAATTTTCGCGAATTATAACTTATTTTTTATAATTCTTAGTTAAAAATGCATTGAGCTGATTTGCAAAAAGCTCTGCATCTTTTTTGTCAAATGGTTTTGGACCTTTTGTCATCTCTCCACTTTCGCGAATTTTCTCCATCAAATTTCTCATAGCTAGATATTGCTTTATATTATCAACACTGTAAAGCTCACCCCTATGATCAATAGCATGTGCATTTTTATTTATAATTCTATCTGCAAGTGGAATATCAGCAGTAATAACCAAATCACCTTCATTTGCAAGTTCAACTATATGATTATCAGCTTCATCTGCACCTTGCTCAACTATAAGATACTCTATTAAATCTGATTTACCTATATTTATTTTTTTATTTGCTATAACTACTGTTCTAATTTTTAAACGCTCAATTTGTTTAAATAAGATTGGTTTTAACAGGTTTGGAAAAGCATCACCATCAACAAATAGTTTCATTATTTGATTAACTCTAATTTTTGTTCTCTTGAGAGTTTTTTAATTTCATATTCTCTTTTTGAAGCCAAACTTTTATTATCAACCATTTCAGAATATATAAGTTCTACTGGTTTTCTTACACGAGTATATTTAGCACCTTTAGGAGAATTATTATGCTCATCAATTCGTCTTTCTAAGTCTGTTGTAATTCCAGTGTAGAGAGTATCATCACTACATTTTAATATATAAACAAACCATGAACTTTGTGATTTACTCAAAGTGAACAAAAGCCTTTGGCTCAGGTGCGATAAACTCCATACCAAGAAGCCTTACTTTGTGAGCATGAAGCATAACACGCTTAGCTCGTCTTCCACCATACTGCTCATCACCAATGATTGAATGGTCTATGTATCTTAAGTGAGTTCTTATTTGATGTGTTCTTCCATGATGGATTATACAAATAACTTTAGTTTTATTCCCACTTACAATATCAGGAGTAACTTCTGTTCTTGCAGGTTTACCTTTACTTGAAACATTTGAAGTTGCACGATTGTTTTTCTTAGTTGTAAGAATCGCTTTATCAATATCATGAGGCTCACTCATAACACCTTCAACCCATGCAATATACTCTTTATAAACTCTATCTCTTTTAAACTCTTGTATAGCCTTTTGTCTAAATTCATCATTTTTTACAAGCATCAAAACACCACTTGTTTCACGATCTAGTCTATGTAGAAGTACTGCTGGTTTAAACTGTCTTTCTATCTCATCTGAGTTTACATATGCTGGTTTATCTATGACAATTAGATCATCATTTTCAAAAATTGGTTTTGCTTTTTCAATTTTATGTACTCTAAACATTGTCTTAGAATCAATCTCACCACGAGCTATCATCACTTTTTTATTTCCAACATAAACTAAACCACGATCTATCATAGATTTTGCTTGAGAGTTTGATATGCCCTCTTGAATTGCTAAAATTTTATACGCTTTTTCTGTAGCCACAATGACTCCTTAACTTTCTAATATTTTTTTTATAATTGGTTCTAAATCAACTTTTTCATCAACTCTACTCGATGGTAACTCTTTTGATTTATTGAGTGCTTTATGAATCTCATCTGGTTCGATATATTGAACATGATGAACATATTTAAAAAGCTCTCTTTGGTCGTGAAAATGTTTTCCAGTAATTATCTTACACCTAAAGTGAGCTGGTTCAAGTGGATTATGTCCACCAATGCCCTCTTTAAATGCTCCACCAATAATTGCTATATCACTAATAGCGTAAATATTATTTAGCTCACCCATAGCATCTACTAAAATCATATCTGAATTAAACTCTTTTGTTTGTGAAAACTTACTTAGAGTTAAACCGTTTTTTTCAGCATAACTCTGCATAATTTTATAAACTTTCTCAAATCTCTCAGGATGTCTAGGCACTATAACTAAAGAAGCATCACTTTGCTTTTTATACTCTACGAATGATTTAAGAACCATCTCCTCTTCACCATCATGAGTACTTCCAGCAACAATCAGCTCTTGCTTTGGTTTTTCATAGTCTTTTGTTTTTGTAATTTCACCAGCTAACTTAATATTTCCAATAACTTCAATATTTCTTGCACCTAATGCTAAAAAACGATTTTTATCACCCTCACTTTGTGCATAAATAATATCTACATACTTAAGCAATTTTCTATAAAACCAAGCAAATTGCAGATATCTTTTTGCACTTTTTTCAGAGATACGAGCATTTAAAAGAACAACTTTTGCTCCCTTTGCTTTCATAACCACAAAAAGCATAAACCAAAATTCCGCTTCTAAAACTATAATAATTTTTTGCTTTTTTACCCAAAATGGAATCAACATCTCATAAGGAAGATATCTCACTTCTGCATCATACTTCTTTGCTTCTGCTTGTCCTGTATGAGTAATTGTGGTTATTTTTATCTCTTGATCTTTTAAAAGATCTAAAACTGGTTTTAATGCTCTTGTTTCACCAAGTGAGCATACATGAAACCAAACTCCATTAGTTTTAGTAAATCTTTTATTATTAAAAAGAAAAAAACGAGATGGGATTGATTCTTTGTACTTTTTTTTAAACGAGAGATACACCAAAAGTGGTAATGCTGCAATATAGAGCATTATACTTACGGTGAAATATAGAAGTGTAAACGGCTTCAAGCCTACTCTTGTGTATTATCCACATAAAGAATACGACCACAATGTGGACAAGTAGTAATATCTTCAGCTTTTATAACATCAGCATATATTTTATCGCTGATTATCATATGACAACCCATACAAGCTTGTTCCTCTACAGCTACAACGGTAGTGTTTTTTGCCCATCTACGAATTTTTTGATAAAACGCTAAACCTTTTTGATTCATTCCAGAAACAAGTTTCTCTTTTTTAATAAATACTTCTTGACGAGATTTATTAATCACAGTAAGTTTTTCATCAACTTCTGCTTTTACAGATATTAAATTAGCATCTAACTCTTTAAGTGATACTTTTGCTGCTTCAACTTGTTCAATTTTTAATTCAATAATTTTTTCAAGTCTAGCAATCTCTTCATTTGCGAAGGTTACTTGCTCTTTTGCAATTTCCTCTTCAAGTTGAAGTGATTTCATTTCACGCTCAGTTTTTATTTCACCACTTTTTTTAGAGTTATCCTCTAATTTTTGTGAAAGTTCAGCTAAATGAAGTTCATTCTTTTGCTTTTTAACTTGTTCATCTTTGATTTCATTAGTTAAGTTTTCTATATCACTATCGATACTTTCTTTTTTAGCTAATGCAGCTTCATATTTATAATTAGCTTCATCTATTTGAGGTTCAAAAGCATCTATGTCTTTATCTACATGTGATAGGTCAATTAATTGTTGTAAGTGTGAGTTCATTAATCTCCTTTTGGATTATTAAATTATTGTGCCAATTGCTTAAATATAAGTAAAAGGATTCTTTGATGATGAAATTATAGCTTCTAAACCTAAATTTTTCAAATGTTTAAGTAAAATATCTGCAAAAAAGCGTTCACTTTCAAAATGTCCTATGTCAATTAGTGACAAATTTATACTTTTTGCCTCCATCGCATCGTGGTATTTCACATCCCCTGTTAAGAAGCAATCAGCGTCTATAGACTTGATTAGAGAGCATCCAGAACCAGTAGTTAATGCTGCTGTTTTTATAAAATTTGAACTTTTTACACATTTTGCATGAGGAAGTGAAAATGCAGTTGCAACTTTAGAAGCAAAAATATCAAAATCTTCATTTATATCTAAATATGCGATAAAGCCATCTTTATGAGAAATTTTATAACCAAGAACTTGTGTTGCAACATATTCATTTAGATGTGTTTGATCAAAATTTGTATGCATTGCAATATTAGAGATATTTTTTTGTATCATTTTTTGAATTAAATTAGCAGGATATTTATTAAATTCGAGTTGCTTTAATCCACCAAAAATAATAGGATGGTGTGTGATTAAAAGTGTATCATTATCTAATGAATCCAATAAAGATTCATCAACATCTATACTTAAAGCAATTTTTTTTACATCTTGGTTAAAGTCACCAAGTAAAAGACCTGAATTATCCCATGATTCTTGTATTTCAAATGGAGATAAATTATCTAAAAATTCGTAAATCTCTGATATCTTCATAAACTGACCTTGTTCACTTTTAAAAAACTATAAATTTTAGATATTTTCATACTAAATACCTTAGAATATTTTAAAATGTTTCAAAATTGCATAAAATTTACATCCTACACAAAAATTTAAAAATGATTCTAATCCAGCGCTAACAGCTAAAATAATTGCAAAACTAACTACTGCTTCTTGCGAGCCTAATGTAAATGAAGTAAATATTGCTATTGAAAAAACCAGTCCTATCTTAGAAGCAAAATTTTTAGGAGCAGAGTCTACAAGACGCTCTTTAATTTTAAAAATTCTAATAATAAAAAGTGCAATTTGTGCAAATGGACTAAATTTTTGTGATAAAAAAATTCTTGCAGAATAATCATAAACCAACAGAGCCGCTAAATCAATTCCCCCTGTTAAAACAACAGACATCGCTACTAATGCAACAAGAAAAGACTGTATTCTTAATTGATTTTCATCTATCTTTATAAAATTTACAGGACATGAATTCAACATCTTTTTCCTTTTTTTAAGCTAACTTTTCTAGCTCTTCTTTAGCTTCATTAAACTCTGGATTTACTTCAAGTGCTTTTTTATACATCTCTTTAGCTTCCTCTGGATGTTGCATATCTACTAAAAGATTTCCATAATTATAATATGTTACAGCATTACTATTATCTATCTCTAATGATTCTGTTAAATGCATTTTTGCTGATATAAATTCACCATTTTTTCTATATATTGAAGCCATCGAATTATGTACAAATTCATTATTTCTATTCACTTCAAGAGACTCTTTATAGTACTTTATAGCTTCATCATTATCACCTAGATTTTGCATGATATAGCCTAATTTAAAAAGAACATCAGGGTTATTATCTTTTTTTGCATTTGCTTCTATAAGTAATGCAAGTGCTTTTTTCATATCTCCCTCTTCAAATGCAACATCTGCTTTTTGTATAAGTGTTTCTGGATCAAAAGGGGAAAAAGTTTCTGCACTTTTTTCCTCATCATTAGAATCGTTTTGCTCACTTGATTGAGGATCTTGAAGTGTTTGAATATGTTCATAAACTTTATATGCAAAAAAAGCAGAGGCTCCAAGCATCATAATTTGAAATAGTGTCATTATTTTTAAATTCCTTAATTTTATTCTAAAATGAAGGCAACCCTTCACTTTTTTAGTACGGTATTGGAAGTAATTCCACTACCTACGCTAACGCTAAGTTTTCTTCGGCAGAAAGCCCACTCGCACTAGTGCAATCTATTTTTTATTGTAGCAGATTTTTATTTATTAACTCTATTAACTGAAGTGGATCAACCTGCTCACCACCGACTCGAAAACTAAAGTGAAGATGAGGGCCAGTAACTCTACCAGTATCTCCTGAGAGACCTAAAGATTCACCACGTTTAATTTTGCTACCCTTTTTCACATCAAACTTACTCATGTGATAGTAACATGAGTAAATTCCTTGTCCATGGTCTATTATAACCGAATTACCAGAGTAAAATCTATCTTTTGCTAAAACTACTACACCGTCATTACTAGCTATGATAGGAGTTCCAATTTTTGCTCTAAAATCTGTTCCACTATGATACCCTTTTAAAGTATCATTGTAGATTCTAGCTTTTCCAAAATCACTAGTTATCTTACTTTCCATCGGCACTATAAACTCTTTTGATATATGACTTTTTTCAGTAGAAGTTCTATATATTTTCATAGCCTCAGCATACTCTTTAGAGGTTCTTTTTTTATCTTCTTTTTTTAAATTTACTTTTGAACTTTGAACTTTGATTTTTTCTTTTTTATACTTACCATCTTTAACACGAAAAATTAAAATTCTCTTTTTCTTATCTTTATTTTCAGTGTAGAATATCTCCACTTTTTTATCACTTGGTTTTTCATAATAACTCATAGGAAGTAAAACATAAGCTTTTTCTTTATGAAGTGGATTATCATATATTTTATATTTTTTTTTACCTATAACTATCTTGTCATACTCAATATTTTTATCTTTAGAAAATTCCAAAAGTGCTGTTTTACCATTTGCGATTGTAGAGTCAGAGAGTTCTATGCTAAATGAAAAAAGTGAGAATACACAAAGTATTAAAAAAAGTAATAACTTCATCAATATTCTTTCATAGCTCTTTGAATATCACGCTTCATATCTTTAGCTTTTAGATCTTGTCTTTTATCGTGAAGCTGCTTCCCTTTTGCAATAGCAATCTGAATTTTTACAAGATTTCTAGCATTAAAGTATAGTTGCAGAGGAACTATTGTATAACCATCCCTATCAACTGCTTTTATCATTTTTACCAACTGTTTTTTATGCAAAAGAAGTTTTCTACTACCTCTCTCTTCATGTGTATAATAATGATGTGTAGTCTCAAGTCTACCAATATGTGCATTAAAAAGAAAAGCTTCACCATTTACAAAACGGATAAAACTATCTTTTAAATTCACTCTATTTGCACGAATACCTTTTACTTCACTCCCAGCAAGAACCATCCCTGCTTCAAATTTTTCTTCTAAAAAGTAATCAAAATAGGCTTTTTTATTTTTAGCTATTGTTTCGCCCATTACTTTTGTTCCTTATTTTATTTTTCTTATTATATCACGCCAACTTAAATACTTGGTTTTAGCTATTTAATTTCTTTGTTGAGCTTATCTATATTTTTCGTAGCTTTTTTATTATCAGTATTTAATTTTCTTTCTACTTTTTTTACATCCTCTTGAGGTAGGAGATTTTCAGGTGTAATACCACGAGATATAAGCGTATTTCTAACTGTTTTATTATTAGTTATATGTTCATCAGAGATTTGATTTTGGGTGTTCATACTATTTTCTCTTGCATTGTGTATGGTTATTTCAGTTGCAAAATCTTTAGCCTTTAAGAGTATAGTTGGCATAAAATCGGCTAATGGTTTAGTGTCTTTGATTTTATATTTGGCTTTCATTTGTGCAGTTGTATGATTAAAAAGTGCTTTATCACCCTTACTTCTAATAATTGCAAAATTATCATTTCCACCAGTTTGTTCATAAATAACTTTTGAAAGTTCTTTTTCTGTTTGAACTAACTTCTGTCTTGCTTGAACTCTCTCATGCTCTAACATTCTTTGTTCTATTAATTCAGCTTTTCTAGTTTGAATAGCAAAATAAGTTTGTGCAAAAGCTATTTGCTCTTTTTTACTATCTCCATTTTGTGCAATGAGATAACAAGCAAATCTTGTAAGAATTAAATCATCTACTTCTTTTATCGCACCTTTAGGCATTTCTATCGTTTTCCCGACTTCGGCAAAATGATTATCTATATCATGTCCAGATACTTTACAAGATGTTTTTGCTTTAAAGATTACATTTTTAAAATTATCCCATTTTGTGTAACCTAAGAGATGTTGTAAATCTCTAGCTAACCAAAACTCTATATCTCCGTCTGTTGTATTTACAAATGATTCAAAGTCGGAAGTTAATGTTTGTATAGTGCTTGCTGTCATAATCAATCCTTTTTATTTATGCTAACACATTTAAAAATTTTAATTACAAAATATGACAGTTTGCAATAATTAAACATTACTTTCTATATCTTTTCTGACTGACATTAGAAATTGCATTATACTTTTGACTTTACATTTCCTATGTGATTACCAAATAAAATAAGATTTATTTCATCTTTGGTTGATTTATCATATCTCATATCTCATGTCTTTAATTGTTTTTTCCATATTTTTAACCGCATAATAACATTGAAGTCTTATTGCTTTTTCCATATCAACTTTATTTGTATGTATTAAACCTTTATCACTCATGCTAAATTTATTTGGTCCATTTCCTAATGCTGTATCAGCAGTAACCGAACCATCATCAGATATCTTATAAACTACTCCTTCTATATTAGTAAATTTATCTTTAACTATATCTCCGAATTTAATTTTCATTTTGATTCCTTTTTTACAATTATATATTAATATTAGAAAAGATTAAAGGTATCAAAAATCATTCTAACTTAGAACCATCTAAGCTTCTTTCACTTTAAAAAAACTACTCCCACTACCACTAAAATAATATCCATCTTTATAATGATTTATAAGCTCTTTATACTCTTTAAGAGCAGGTTTGAAGAGGTCATTTGCTTCTTGTGGGCTCATACTTTTAAGTGCATCAAGTGAGCTTATATTTTTTAACTCATCTATATTGCTGATAGGTGCAAAAAAGTTTTCTCTGTAACTTACATAAACTTTCGGAGTACTTATCTCTATTTTTGGTGTAAATACTTCAAAATTTAAAAGAGGCTCTTTAAACTCTTCTACTATTTCACCTATTCCACCTACATTTGCACTACCATATCCATATATGAAAAATGGAACATCTGCCCCAATCTTAAGTCCTATGGTTGCTAACTCATTCAGAGATAATCCTAAATGTAAAACTTCATTACACATTTTCAGGTAAGTTGCTGCGTCACTACTTCCGCCACCTAAACCTGCAAAGGCTGGGATATTTTTATCAATTTTTATAGCATATTGTTGCATAAGTTTTTTAAGAGAAGCTACCTGCTTTTCATTTAAACTATCTAGTAAAGAGATGTAAGCTTTATATATTGTGTTTTGTTTAGTTGTGCATGAAAACTTACCAATAATTTTAAATTTATCATCTGTTTTTTCAACAAATGATAATTCATCATATAAAAAGTCAACTCTCATAAACCTAGAGATGATTTCGTGATAATTACCTCTAGTTCCTGTTATTTTTAAAAATATATTTACTTTTGCATAAGCTCTATACAGCTTCATGAAATTATTTTTTAATAATTGAGCTAAGTAAATTAAGGTCGTCTAATGCTACCTTTTTTGATGAAGCTATATTTGCATCTTTAACATCTTCAAGAAGTTCACTTCTCATAATAGAGATATTTTTAGGTGCATTTATACCAAGCTTCACAACACCCTTATCGATAGACACAATTTTTATAACTATATCATTACCTAAAACTATTGACTCATCTAATTTTCTGGCTAGTACTAACATTGGATCCTGCCTAATTCATATTTAACTTCTGCATTTACTATATTTATAACAGAGATGAAACCACCACTATCAAGCCAATAATATCCATCTTTTTTTATATCTAAATCATCTAAAGCAAGAACTCTTCCATATTTGAGATTATCACTTTCACCAGTATAAAAGTTCTGCTCTATATTTAGGAATTTTTTGATATTTAAAACTTCTTCATTGTTATATTTAAATACACCCTCACTTAATCTTTCTAATGCACTAAGACTTCCAAACTCCACTCCAAGTCTAGAAGCAACAATACGACCAAGTGAGCGAATATATGTCCCCTCAGATACAGTTGCTTCAAATGTAACAAAAGGGTGGCAATAACTTATAAGTTTTGTCTCATATATAGTAGAGTTAATTTTGTTAAGAGTAAACTCTACTCCCCTGCGAGCCAAATCATAAGCTCTCTGCCCATTTATACGCTTTGCACTAAATATAGGGGGTTCATACTTTAACTCACCCTCTAGTGACTTAATTACATCCAAAATCTCACTCTCTTTAAGCTCTTTTAAAATTTCTACATTTTCTATTAGTTCTGTATCTAAACTATCGCTTTTAGCTCCTAGCCAAAGAGTTGCTCTGTAAGTTTTTGGAGTTTTATTTAAAA
>JAFLJV010000072.1 GCA_022712845.1 Sulfurimonas sp.
GGGTCAAAAAGAGTGATTTTATCTATTCCACACTCACCATCGCATATTGCTTTAAATGAGCTCTCTTTATCATTTCCAACTGCATTTATCATGCCCAATCCAGTAACTACAATTCTTTTCATTAAAATCTCCACTAAAAAAAATACTTTTTAAAAATCAGTAAGTTATCTGACTACTAAAAAATATTTTCTACTAAGTAATACTCAGTAGAAAATAGACTAATATTATTTACTTTCGATATAAGCTACTACATCTTGAACAGTTTGAATTTTTTCTGCTTCATCATCAGGAATTTCAATATCAAATTTTTCTTCAAGAGCCATTACTAATTCAACAACATCAAGGCTATCAGCACCTAAATCCTCAACGAACTTTGCATCCTCTTTAACTTCATCAGCATTTACGCTTAACTGTTCAACTACTACTTCTTTAATATCGTCTAAAAGTGCCATTATAGCTCCTATGTTTTATGTTTAAATTCACGAAATTATAGCATACTTAACTTAATTATTTTAAAAATATAAATAAAAATACACCTATGCCATATTCATTCCGCCATTAACTTTAAGTGTTTCACCTGTTATATAACTAGCATGATCAGAAAGTAAAAAAGCTGTTGCTTCAGCAACTTCACTAGCATTTCCAAAACGATTCATTGGAATTTTTGATGTAAAACTTTCTTTGACTTTATCACTTAATTTAGCTGTCATCTCTGTTGCAATAAAACCAGGTGTTATTGTATTGTAGCGGATTCCGCTAGTCGCTGCTTCTTGGGCAAAACTCTTAGTCATTGCAATAACACCACCCTTTGAAGCTGCATAGTTTGTTTGTCCACCATTACCAGTTTCACCAACTACAGAAGCTATATTTACAACTGAACCAAACTTTTTCTTTCTCATCACTTTCATCGCTTTACGACAACCTATAAAACATGATGTTAAATTTGCATTTATAACTTTCATAAACTCATCTGTTTTCATTCTAAGAGCTAATTTATCATTTGTTATTCCTGCATTATTTACAAGGTATGAAAATTCACCATCACTTGCTACTATAGTTTTAATAGCATCAATAAAAGCGTCTTCATCACTAACATCAAAACCAATAACAGCGGCTCTTCCACCTGCTGCTTCTATAGTCTCTTTAACTGCGTCAGCTTCTTTAGCACTAATCCTATAATTAACCCAAACTTTAAGACCAAAACCAGCTAAAGTTTTTGCAATTTCTGCACCAATACCACGACTTGCACCTGTTACTAAAACATTTTTACCTGTGAATTTCATATTTATATTTCTCCATTTTAAATTTAAAAAGCACCTAGGTGCGTAAGTCTTCTGCTGAAGAAAACCCAGTGTTAACGTAGTCAAAGGAATCAGCGTGCCCCCTTGCGGGTATACTTCTTTTGACGTTAGCAACTATATAAGACTGTGATCCATCTCAAATGGAATTTCAATTCCCATAAGCTTTAAAACTGTTGGTGCAATATTATTTAAACCACCACCATCAACTTTTGTAACATTATCAGCTACAACAAAACACCACACTTTACCAACTGTATGATTTGTTAAAATATTTCCATTATCATCTTTCATCTCTTCACAATTTCCATGGTCTGATGTAATTACAACTGAGTAATCCATCTTTTTTGCTTTTTGTAATATTTTACCAAGTTCTTCATCAACTGTCTCAACTGCTATTTTTGCAGCATCTTCATCACCAGTATGACCAACCATATCACCATTTGCAAAATTTACAACTATAAAATCATACTTTTCATCCATTGATTTTAAAACAGCTTCACCAACTTCTAAAGCACTCATCTCTGGTTTTTCATCATATGTTTTTACATTTGGAGAAGGGATTAAAACTCTTGTTTCATTTTCATATGGTTCATCAATCCCACCATTTAAAAAAAATGTTACATGGGCATATTTTTCAGTCTCAGCAGTATGAAGCTGTTTTAAACTTTTTTTTGAAATAACTTCTGCCAATGTATTTTTAGGTGCATCTTTGCTAAAAAGTACAGGAAAATTAAAACTTTTATCATACTCTGTTATGGTTGCTAAGTTTACTTTTAGATGTCGCCTAGAAAATCCATTAAAATTTTCATCACCAATTGCAGAGACTATCTCTCTCATTCTATCACTTCTATAATTAATCGTTAAAACACTATCTCCATCATTCATACCATCATAATCTTGAAATGCTGTTGGTAAAATAAACTCATCAGTATCACCCAAAGCATAAGATGAACGGATATAGCTTGCAGGATCAAAATCAGTTTTTGGTGTTGCCTTTACAATTGCATCATAACCTCTTTGAACTCTTTGCCAGCGATTATCTCTATCCATAATATAAAAACGACCACCAAGTGTAGCAATTTTAATATTTTCATTTAAGTGATTTTTTACCTGTGTTAAATATTTTTGTGCTGAAGTGGGAGAGACATCTCTACCATCTGTAATTAAGTGCAAAAAAATCTCTTTATTATTTTTTGCTGCTATATCTGCAATACCCATAAAATGATCAATATGGGAGTGAACACCACCATCACTCATTAGTCCAATTAGATGAATTCTATCTGATTTTTTTAAAAGAGTTTGCAATTCATCATTTTGCTCTAAAGTATTTTCAGAAAGTGCTAGAGAGATTTTTACCAAATCTTGATATAAAATTCGCCCACTACCAATACTCATATGTCCAACCTCAGAATTTCCCATCTGTCCATCTGGAAGTCCCACACTTAATCCAGATGTATCTATTAAAGAGTGTGGAGTATTATTAAAAAGTTTGTCATAAGTTGGTTTTTTAGCTTTATAAAATGCATTATGTTCAGTTTTACTGCTGTATCCTATACCGTCTGTTATTACCAAAACAGCTTTTTTTGTCAATTTTTTTCCTTAATTTGAATTAATAATATTAAAGTTTTATGCAATTATACTATAATGTTATTTTTATTATATAAGGACTTATAACTTTGCTATATTGGTTGTCAGAAATACTAAATATTAACATACTTGGATATATCACTATTAGAGCAGGGATATCTTTCTTCTTAGCACTTTTTTTTACTTTTCTTTTAATGCCTCGCTTTATAAAATGGGCACAAAGAACTTCAAGTGTTCAGCCTATAAATGAATTGGCACCAAAAAATCATAAAGCAAAAGCTTCAACACCAACCATGGGTGGTATAGTCTTTATTTTTGCAACAATTCTGGCTTCACTTATCAGTATTAAATTTTCTAATATTTATGCTGTTGGTTCTATTCTAACCCTTGGTTTATTCGCACTTATCGGTTTTCAAGATGATTTTGCAAAAATCAAAAAAAATGAAAATTCAGCAGGATTAAGAGCTAAAACAAAACTTCTTTTTCAAATAATTTCAGCATTAATTATTGCATTATTTTTATATTTTTATGCAGATTTCAACAGTGATTTATATGTCCCTTTTATTAAAAATCCTATTTTTGACATGGAAATTTATGCAATAGTTCTTTGGGTACTTGTAATTATTGCAACCTCAAATGCTGTAAATTTAACTGATGGTTTAGATGGTTTAGCTACTGTTCCTTCTATTGTAGCACTTACTACGTTTAGTATTATAATTTACATTACAGGTCATATAAATATAAGTTCGTACCTGCTTATGCCTCATATTAATATTGGAGAAGTAGCAATTGTCTCAAGTGCTTTAATTGGAGCATTAACAGGTTTTTTATGGTACAACTGTCACCCTGCTGAGATTTTCATGGGTGATAGTGGCTCACTTACTATTGGAGCTTTTTTAGGGTACCTTGCTGTTATCACTAAGAGTGAGATTTTACTTCTTTTAATTGGTGCTATTTTTGTAATAGAAACCTTATCTGTAATACTTCAAGTTGGAAGTTTTAAACTTAGGAAAAAGCGAGTTTTTCTAATGGCACCCATTCATCATCACTTTGAGATGAAAAACTGGGCTGAAAATAAAATTATTGTTAGGTTTTGGATTATCTCTATTCTCTCTAATATAGTTGCTCTTATCTCTTTAAAGATTCGTTGATGAAAAGAGTATCTCTTTTTGGATATGGAGTAACTACAAAAGCTTTAACAAAACTATTCCCTCATGCAAGATTTTACGATGATAAAGTTGTAAAACCATTTAAAGACAAAAATGGATTTAGAGTAAAACCATCATCTGAATTTAATCCAAAATATTCTGATTTAGAGGTTCCATCACCAGGAATCCCACCATCAAACCCTCTAATACTACAAGCAAAAAACCTTATAAGTGAGTATGACTGTTTTGCAAAAGATTCTCCACTGAGTATTTGGATAAGTGGAACAAACGGCAAAACAACAACAACACAAATGATGCAACATCTTTTAAAAGACAAGGGAAGTGAGGCTGGTGGAAATATTGGAACTCCTTTAGCTGATTTAAATTTAGATGCAAATTTATGGATACTTGAAACTAGCTCTTTTACTATGCACTACACTAATACAGCCGTACCAAATATATATGTTTTACTACCCATAAACCCTGATCATCTCTCTTGGCATGGGAGTATGAATGAATATGAAAAAGCTAAATTAAAACCTATAAAGATGATGAGTGAAGGTGAAGTTGCAATAATCCCTTCTAAATATAAAAATACTAAAACTTCAGCTCATATTATCACTTATAAAGATGAAGATGATTTAGCCACGTACTTTGATATAGATAAAGAAAAAGTAAATTTTCAAAGTGCATTTCTTATTGATGCTCTTTTAGCTATGGCAGTTGATAAAATCCTTTTTGATAGAATTGATTATGAGAAAATAAACTCATTTACTCTTGATCCTCATAGACAAGAAGAACTTAAAGATTCTAAAGGTCGCCTTTGGATAAATGATACAAAAGCTACAAACATTGATGCAACTATAGCTGCTTTTAACAGATACAAAGATTCATATATTCACTTGATTTTAGGTGGTGATGATAAGGGTGTAGAATTAAATGAACTTTTTCAATACCTAGAAGATAAATGTGTTAAGCTGTATAATATTGGCTCAAATAAAGAAAAACTTTCCCTTTTAGCTAAAAAATACAACATTAAATTTGAATTTTGTACAAACTTAGCAGATGCTGTTGCAAAAATAGATAACAATTTTAAAAATAATGAAAATGAAGTGGCTTTACTATCTCCAGCAGCTTCAAGTTTAGATGAATTTAGTTCCTATGCACAAAGAGGCGATGAGTTTAAAGAAGCGGTGCAAAACATAAGCTAGATTTCAGTCCTTAGAAGCTATACTTTCGCTCTTTAAAAGATGGCCAATTAGCTCAGTCGGTAGAGCAACTGACTGAAAATCAGTGTGTCCTTGGTTCGATTCCGAGATTGGCCACCACCTTTTAAAGACTCTTTATCATTATGGCCAATTAGCTCAGTCGGTAGAGCAACTGACTGAAAATCAGTGTGTCCTTGGTTCGATTCCGAGATTGGCCAC
>JAFLJV010000073.1 GCA_022712845.1 Sulfurimonas sp.
AAGACTTCAATTATTACAAAATTTAAGAGATGAAGCACATAAATGTGCTATAAATTTTCATAAAAAAACAAAATTAAAACTTGACCAAGAGAGTCAACTTTTAACTTTAAATGGAATATCTAAAGCAAAAATTATTAAATTATTAAACCACTTTGGAACATTTAAGAAAATAAAAGAGTTAGATATTAAAGAAATAAATTCTGTTTTAAACATAAAAGATGCTCAAATTATAAAAAAGGTTTATAAATAAGTTTTTTTTCAATCTATTAATGATATATTTAGTACAATTAATATCTCAACTTTAAACACATAAGGTTTTCTATGAACAATATTGTACCAACAGAGAAAGAATATATTTTTGATGATAAAGTAGCATTAAGTCAAACAGACTTAAAAGGAAAGATTACATTTGTAAATAGAAAATTTTGTGAAATATCTGGTTATGAAGTACAAGAACTTCTTGATGGTGAACATAACATAATAAGACACCCTGATATGCCAAATAGTGTATATGAAAAAATGTATAGAGCATTAAAGAGTGATAGAAGCTGGAGTGGCTTAATAAAAAATCTTAGAAAAGACAGTAGTTACTACTGGGTTGACTTAGAGATTATACCTGTAAGAGATAAAGAAAAAAATATAACTGGGTATATATCAATAAGCAAGCCTGCTCCAAGAAAAAATATTGCAGATATTGAAAAAACATATGAAAAACTACGAAATAGCACAAAATAAGGGGTTTATATGCTAATTTATAACTATAAAAAAGAGTTTTTAGGGATTGATGAAGTAGATTTAGAAGTTTTAGGTCTTTCTGATTTAGCAGATCTTCGCGCAGAAGCGGCAGATTTTGCAGACTTATTTGTAAAAACACCTGGTTTTATACATAATTTCAAACATGTTCATTGGATTGACTACATCACCTGTAATGATATTGGTGTTGAATCAAAAGCTATCATTAGTGTAAAAGGTAAAACATATTCAACAATTTTAGATATTAAACCTGTATATCTTGTTGATAATCCATCTAAAGCGGCATTTATTGTAAATTTAACTAAAGTTAGAGCTTTAAGTGCATCTCAATGTGAAAAAATTGCTTCTGATATTCTTGAAAAACCAGCACCACAAACTACTTCAGGTTCTAGTAAATTGTTTACAACACCAGGTTCAATAATTCATAGCAAAGAAGATGCTCACCTTCAAGAAGATATTGGTGAAATTGCTTATGACCCTTATGCAGCATCAGATGCAAATATCAGCTCTCATGTAATAGAAGATATTTATGAAAGTACCCCTGCAATAAATGAAACTAAAGTAAGTTCTGAGGCATCTATAGATATTGATTTAGAAGATGACACCAATGTGTCAGACATAACTACTGAGACATCTTATGAAGAACCTAAACATCAAGAAGAAATTACTCAAGTTAAAGAAGTTTTTGAACCTGAAGAAAAAGAAGATGATGAGATAGAGGGTAACGCTGCTTTTGCTGATTATATTTATGATCCACATTTAGCTTCTGATGAGTTAGGTCTTCCTATTGACTTAGTTGAAGAATTCATACAAGATTTTATTTCTCAAGCAAAAAGTTTTAAAGATGATTTATATGAATATATAAAAACCAATAATATAAGTAGTTTAAAAATACAATCTCATAAACTCAAAGGTGTAGCAGCAAACTTAAGAGTTGAAGATGCCTTAGATGCTCTAACTATAATTAACTCTTCTGATAATGTAGATGAAATTATAATAAATCTAAATAGATTTTATAAAGTAATCACTAAATTATTAAATAAAAATAATAGAGCCATTGGTACTGTTGTTAATAATGAAGATGATGATGATTTCATCTTATCACTTAAAGATGATGATATAAAAACTATTAAAACTAATACTTCTACGGATGATGAAACACTAAAAACCACTACCAATGAAACCCAAGAGGGTAAGAAGAGTGAAGCTGATACTCAAAAAGTTATAGAAGATGAAATAATAAGAACTAATACAACTCAAGATTATGATAAAGAATCAATTGCAAATGATATGGGCTTGGATATAACTAGCTTCAATGAATTATTTAATGAATACATAAGTGAAAGTAAAAAATTAGTAAATTCAATTGTTAGTGCTTATAAAAATGATGATTTAGATAAATGTAAAAATATAGCTATACAAATAAAAAGTATGAGTGATAACATGAGAATACATAAATTTGATAATGAACTTAACACAATAATAGACTCAACAGATGTTAATGAGTTGGCTGAATTATTAGATAATATAATGTCAAAATTAAATCAATTTTCTAATTCTGAGAGTTAGCGGATGCAGCTTGGATTAAAAAATAGACTAAAAGTAATTAGTCTTCTCCCTATAATTGTACTATTTTCTATAACAAGTTATTATGTTTATAACTCATTTATACAATATAAGCAAACTCAACAATTGCAAAATATACTAGATCAAAATAATTATCTAAATGAAATTACTGGTAATTTAGCTCGTGAAAGTGGAATTAGTGCTATTTATATTGGTAGTATAAAAGAAAATATAAAAAAATCTCTTAATGAACAAAGAAAAATTGTAGATAAAAAGATTTCCAATTATATAAAATATTCAGAAGATATAAAAAAATCACATACACATTCAGAAAATAAAAATGAAACCCCATGCGTAACATGTGATAATATTAAAAGTGTATCTTTAGCTGTTGAAAAAATAAACTCTGTAAGATTACTAGTTGATAAAAATAAAATAAAATTTAATGAAATGTTTATTGATTCATATAGTTCTATACAACAAAAACTTATGAAACAGATTGAGCAAATTGCTGATAGTCATTCAGATAAAGAGATAAATGAACTATATAATTTATACATAGATATGGTAAAAGCCAAAGAGTTTTCAGGTATCGAAAGAGGATATATATCATATATTATTTCAAGCTCAACTAAATTAAAAGAGGCAGAATTAAATAATTGGCTATCTATAATTGGTAAGGCAGATTCATTAAATTATGAAAAAGTAACAAATAAAGATATAGTTGATAAACTTCATGATTTATTTACAAATCAACATAGCATAAGACTAATAAAAAATATAAACTCAAAAAGAACAGAGTTAATTACAACTTCTAAACAAGGAAAATATACCATCTCTTCTGCTGATTGGTTTACAATTCAATCAAAAAAAATTAAAATTATTTCTGATGCAGAAATATTATTATCATCTGCAATGAATGAGAGAGCTTTAACTGTTCAATCAGAATCTCTTCAAGTTCTTATCATAACATCAGCGATTTGGATAATTGCTATAATACTTGGTATTCTTGGTTATTTACTCTCTTATGAGATTTCAAATAATGTTAAACACCTTGAAAATGTTCTTAAGAAAGTTGCAAGTGATGAAGGTTCAGGAAAGAAAATAAATCTTCATACTTCAGATGGAACAGATAAAGCATATGAACTTTTAGAAGATATAATTGAACAAACAAGAAAAGATAAAGTATCTGCCCAAGAAGCAAGTGAAGCAAAATCGATGTTTTTAGCCAATATGTCACATGAAATTCGTACTCCACTAAATGGTATTGTTGGTTTTACGGAACTTTTGAAAGATTCTAAACTTGAAGAAGAGCAACGTGAATTTGTTGATATTATTGAAAAAAGTTCTGAAAATCTTCTTGAAATTATCAATAATATTCTTGATCTTTCTAAAATTGAAAGCAACAAGCTTGAAATTGAAAATATTGCTTTTAACCCTATTACTGAATTTGAAAGTGCTGTAGAAGTTTATGCTGTAAGGGCAAGTGAAAAACATATCAATCTTGGTTGTTTTATTGATCCTACATTAGAATTTCCTCTAAAAGGTGATCCTACAAAAATAAAAGAGATAATTATTAACCTTCTATCAAATGCTGTTAAATTTACTAGTAATGCAGGTTCAATTAATATAAATATCAGAAAAATTCCTAGTGACAAAGTTGGACAAACAACAATAAAATTCGAGATACAAGATACTGGAATTGGTGTTACAAGTGAGCAAAAATCTAAAATATTTGATGCATTCTCTCAAGCAGATACGTCTATCACTCGTAAATATGGTGGTACTGGATTAGGGCTTACAATCTCAAGCAATTTTATAGAAATCATGGGAGGAAAACTTGATTTAGATAGTGAACTAGGAGAGGGTACAACTTTCTTTTTTACACTTGAATTTGAAGATGTAGATACATTAAACGAAAGTTCACAAGGTCAATTTAGCAATCTAAATGTATTAATCATGAGTGATTCTTTAAAAACTAAAAAACAAGACAACTACTTAAGAGAATATCTTGATTTTTATGGTATCAAACATACAACTTTTTACAATATAAGTGAGCTTTTAACTCTTCAAAAAAATACTCAGTTAAGTATTATAATTGTTGATTTTACTTATGTAGATGAGGATACATTGTCTGAGATTGTAAAACTTCCTCAAGAACTTATACTTTTAACAAAATCAAATATGATGAAAAATATAGATTCTTTAGGTTTAAATATATTTAAAACACTATATGAACCTTTACACTCAAGTAAATTAAAATCTGTATTTAAAAATTATATTGCTACAAATAAGACAATAGAGATAACTAAAAAATCATCTATTAAAAAGTTTGATTCTACTACATCTAAATTTGCAGCAAATGTCTTAATTGCTGAGGACAATATAATAAATCAAAAATTAATACAAAGAACTTTAGAAGACTTAGGTTTAAATGTATCCATAGCCAATAATGGTCTTGAAGCATTCCAAAAAAGAAAAGATGAAAATTTTGATTTGATATTTATGGATATTCAAATGCCTATTTTAGATGGTGTTGAAGCAACAGGAGAAATTTTAGAGTATGAAGCAGATTACAATAAAAAGCATATTCCGATTATAGCTTTAACAGCAAATGCCCTAAAAGGTGATAGAGAAAGATTTTTAGATGCTGGGCTTGATGAGTACACTACAAAACCTCTTATCCGTTTAGAAATAGTATCTATCTTAAACCAATTTTTATCAGATTATATTATTACTTCTTCTCCTTTAGAATCTATAGATGAACAAACAAAAGAGAATATAGAAGATGAAAAATTACCTCAAAAAATAAAATCGAATTATAAAGCAGATATATTAATTGCCAAAAAAAGTACTTTTGAAATAAAATTATATACAAAAATTATTGATAATATAGAAGATTTAACTTACGAAGTTACTTCTTCTTTAGAAAATTTTGAAGAACTAATCTTAAATAATTCATATAAGGTTGTACTATTTGATAAAGAGTATGATGGTATAAATATAGAACAAATCACATCTGCTATTAAACAGTACTCTACTATAAGTAATTTAAACTCATATATTGTGCTTATTGATGATTCTATAAAAAAAGATGCTTCAAAACATTTAAAATATGTAGATAAAATTATTAAAAATGCTGTAAATAAAGAGCTACTTGAATCTTTATTTACTAAACATACTTAAAAAGGATAACTTTTGTCAAAAGAACTAGTAATTTTAGCAGTAGATGATGATATGATAAATTTAAAATTATTAAAATCTATGCTAATGAAAAACTCAGATGTAAAAGAAGTAATTGAAGCAAAAAATGGAGCAGATGCTATAGGATGTATTAGGTCTAGGAAAGATATAGATTTAATCCTATTAGATATTATAATGCCTATTATGAACGGCTTAGAGATGCTAAAAGTGGTTAGAGCAGATGAAAATATAGAACAAATGCCGATCATCATTTTAACAACTGATGAAACAAAGAAGACAGAGGCTTTAGAACTTGGTGCTAATGACTTTTTAATGAAGCCTATTAGAAATAATGATTTAGTAGAAAAAATAAATGCTACTACACTTTAAATCAAAATTTCTTTTAAAACCTCTTCTACTCTGCTAACACCTAATATTTCTAAAGAGTCTCTAACTTCTTTAGGAATATCTTCTAAATCTCTTTCATAATTTTTTGATGGTATTAAAACTTTAACCATTCCAGCTTTATGTGCAGCAATTAATTTCTCTTTGAGTCCACCAATTGGTAAAACATCACCATTTAAAGAAACTTCTCCTGTCATCGCTATTTCTGAACGAATTTTTCTAGAACTTAAAATAGAAGAAATTACACTAACCATAGCAATACCAGCACTTGGTCCATCTTTTGGTGTTGCTCCATCAGGAACATGTATATGTAAATCATAACGCTTATAAACTTCACTAGAATTTACTTTTAATTTTTCCTCTTTTTCTTTACCTGTTAATGGAATATTATCAATCTCAATCTCTAATTTTTTAGTATCAATTAAAGTTTTTACTACACTAAATGCTATTCTTGCTGATTCTTTCATCACATCACCAAGGCTTCCAGTTAATTGCATAATGCCTTTACCATTGATACGGATACTCTCTATTTTTAAAACATCTCCACCAACAGCAGTCCAAGCTAATCCATTTACTACACCAACTATTGGAATTTTTGTAGTTTTTTCTATCTCAAATACAGTTTTATCAAAATATTTTTTAAGATTTTTAAGAGTTATTGATATTTTTATTATTTCTGGATTTTCTAATATTTCTCTTGCTATTTTTCTTGACATATTTGCAAGACGACGACGAAGGTTTCTAACACCTGCTTCACGCGTATAGCTATGTATTAGCTCTTTTAATGCAGATTGAGAAATACTAACTTCTGATTTTTTAAGTCCATGTTTTTTAAGCTCTTGAGGAATTAGATATCTCTTAGCTATCTCAAATTTTTCTTGAGGAGTATATGAACTTAGTGTTATAAACTCCATTCTATCACGAAGTGGTGCAGGAATTCTACCAACATCATTTGCTGTAGCTATAAAAATTACTCTTGTTAAGTCAATGTTAAAATTTAAATAATAATCACGAAACTCTTTATTTTGTTCAGGATCAAGTATCTCTAAAAGAGCAGCTGTTGGATCACCTCTCCCAGATTTTGCAACTTTATCAATCTCATCTAAAACTATAACAGGGTTCATCTTTTTAGCGTCAATAAGCCCTTGAGTAATTCTTCCTGGCATTGCTCCAACATAAGTTCTTCTATGTCCGCGAAGTTCATTTACATCTTCTAATCCACCAAGAGCAATTCTTACAAGTGGACGATTTAGTGCCTGGGCAATTGAGTTTGCAAGTGATGTTTTACCAACACCTGGAGGTCCTGAAAAACAAAGAATTGCACCTGTTGCATCTTTACTTTTTATGCCCCTTAATTCCATTAACTCTTTAACAGCAAAAAACTCTGCTATTCTTTCTTTTGGCTTTTCTAATGAATAATGATCTTTATCTAATTGATCTTCAACATCACTAATTTTTAAAGCTCTTTTACTAACTTCGCCAAAAGGGATCTCTAAAACCCAATCAAGATATGTTTGAGTCATTGAAGCATCTGAAGAGTCAGGGTGCATACGAGAAAATCTTTCTATTTGTTTACCTATCTCTTTATAAGCATCTTCATTCATCTTATCTTTTTTTGCTTCAAGTTTATCTTTATACTCTTGAATCTCTTCATCCCTTGAAGTGTCTGAGCCTAACTCTTTTTGAATCTGTTTTAATTGTTCTTTTAAAAAGTATTCTTTATTTACTTTTTCTATATGTGTATGAACTTTTGAGCGTATCTCTTTTTGTAACTTATTTGCTTCAATTTCATCTATAAGATACTCTATTAAATCTAAAAATCTTTTCTCTGTATCTGATTCTACAAATAGATTATAAGCTTGCTCTTTTTTTAGTTTAACACTACTACAAATCAAGTCAATTATGCGGTTGTTATCATGATTTTCTTCTATAGTTCTAAGTAAATCTGGAGGAAAATAATTACTTACACTTGAGAGTGTTCTCACTTTTTCACGAACTATCTCTAAAATAGCATCTATTTTTAATGAATTTACATTTGTAGCATCTATAATATCAACTTTTGCAACAAGTGGGTTTTCACTAACTTTTCCAAATGTTTTTGCACGAGCCAAACCTTGAAAAAGAACTTTAACTCTACCATCAGGTAGTGCTACTTTTCTCATAATAGAGCCAACTACACCCGTGTCATAAAGTGATTCAAATACACGTTCACCCTCTTTTGATGGCTTAGTGGAGCAAACTATTACTAAAGAACTCTCTTCAATAGCTCTAGTGGCAGCTAATATATTACTCTCATCACTTAAAAAAAGCGGAGATATCATAAAAGGATATAAAAATAACTCATCCTCTGCTATTACAGGTATGTTTGCTGGAAATTCACCATAATCACTTAGTTTCATCATCTCCCCATTTCGGCATCATAAAATCATACCAGCTTGAATTATCTACTTTTTCTTGAATCTCTTCTTCATCTTCTTCTGAATCATCACCCCAAGTTGGTATCATAAAATCATACCAACTTGAGTTATTTTCTTTTTCTTGAATCTCTTTTATAACTTCTTGTTCTGCATCATCAGTTTGAATAATTTCATCAGTTTTTGTATCTACTTTTTCTGTTTTAACTTCTGTATCTTTTTTAGATTCATTCGAACTCTCTACATTTATTTCTTCAGAAATTGAATTTCTAGAAACAACACTTTTTGTATCAGGTATCATAAAAGCATACCAACTAGAAGTTCCATCACCTTCAAACCAAGCACGATACCAAGGAGTATCTGCTCTATTTACATCATTCCATGGTACCCAAGAATTATCATCTACATTTCTATAATAAGTTGCACTTTTTGGTTTATCTAGCCTTTCATATAAATCTACAATAGTTTTATTTAATACAGCCTGTGCAAGATATAATCTTGTAAGCATTGTGTCTATATTTTCTTCATACATAGAGTTTGGATAATTATATTTAAATTGTTTACCACTCTTTAGTGCTTCACCTATCAAAGCTTGATCTCGTCTAGGGTTGGAGAGAGCCATATATTTTGCTCTCACTTTTAAAAACTCAGCTTCTTCTTTTTCATTAGCAGTTGCATATCTTTTTATATATTCATCTAAAAAGTGCTCACTTAAAAAGTACTCTTCATAATTCATATGTGCTAAAGCCAAAATCATCGTTGCTTCAGGAAGAAGAGGTGAACCAATATGTTCACCTTGAAGTGAACTATAATAACTATCTGCTTGCTCTAAATCACCTTGAGCAATAACTTCCACTATCTTTGAATACCAGTAAAAAGCAGGTTTATTGTACTCTTTAACTTCTTTTGTACAACCACTCAATAATATAAGTATAATAGATAATATTACCAGTATATAAGTTTTAAACTTCATTAAATATGTTCCTAATTTTAAATAGATTGTTATTTTATCTAAAAGATATATAACACTTGTTAAATTAGGTACATTTTATGCTTAAAGTATTAAAATTACTAAATATATATAAAAGGTTTTTTATGAAATTTGATCTATGTGTCCCTATTTTAGGTTTTGAAGATGTAAAAGAAGTAACTTTAGAAAAAATTGATGATATCTTTATGAAAATGCAATCTACAAACAACGAACATATATCTTTTACTCTAATTGATCCATTTATCTTAAGAGAATATGATTTTGAAGTACCTGCCAACACACAAGAATTATTGGAAATTACTAAAGGTTCTAATATAGTTATTTTAAATATTATTCTAATCCAATCACCTATAGAAAACTCTGTTGTAAACTTCATAGGACCAATAATTTTTAATACAGATAACAATAAATCAGCTCAAATAATCTTGCAGGAATCCACAAAATATAGTGTTGCAGAGAAAATTTCCACTTTTTTATAAAGCTAAATAATGATTTAACTTAATTATATATTTCTTAATTTCAGCACTTATTAAGCCTACTTAGTAGTATAATAGTGATAATAGTATACATACAATTGCTACCGAGCCCTGTTTTTGTATGCAGTAATTATATCCTATCTAAGGAGCCTATCATGAAAACTTTTTCTTTTTTCTTTTCCTATTTTAAAAATATATTTTTTATTTTTATTTTTTTATTTTTTTCAACTCAAACATATGCAGCAGCAACTTATTCATGTAATGGTGAAGATATTTTAAATATTCATGGAACTACTATTGATGCTAATGCAACATATAGTGAAGATTCTACTGGTGCAGATATAGCAAGATATTTTAAATTTACACCTGCTATTGGTGGTGAAATGATTATATCTTATGGACAAAATGGTATTTTAGCTCAAGAAAAACAAACATTGTTAGTTGGAACCACTTGTGATGACAATGATATATATTCACAAGTTAATGGTGAAGTAGATGATAATACAACTTTTTATACTACAGCAGGAACAACTTACTATATTAGGATAAAAGAAAAAAATCCATCAAAAATTCTAAGATTTACTGCTGATTTTAACTTTAAAGCACTTAAAGTTGGTTTTGAACAAGCTCAATATAATATTTCTGAAGATATTAATCTGGGAGATGGTGCTACACAGGTTTTGGAGCTTAAACTAATTTTATCTCATCCTGTAAGTTTTGCTTTAGATGTTTCTTATGCCAGCAGTGATGGTAGTGCAACGGATGTCAGTGATTATGTATCTCTCTCTGGTACAACAACATTTGCAGCTGGAGAGACTGAAAAAACTATAGCTATAAATATTGTTCATGATGTAGCAGTTGAGCTAGAAGAAAACTTGTTTGTAAGTATCACTAACATAGTCCCTGATAATGTAACTTATAATAATGTTGTTACTGCAGGTGATTATTCTCCAACAGAAATTTTAATTTTAGAGCAAATCACAACACCTATTTGTTTTGAAGATGACTTTAATACTGCTCTTGATGCTGATTGGAGACTATTATTTAGTGCAGGTGGTTTTACTCCAGCAAGAGTTAATGATAAATTGAGAATGACAAATGCTGTAAATGGTCTCTCAACTGCAGTTACTAAAGATTTTGAGTTTATTGCTAATGAAAATCTTATAATTATTGAATTTGATCAATTTGCATATGGAAGAACTGATACTTGGTCTGTCGATGGAGCTGATGGTATTGGTCTAATCTTATATGACAGTTCTATTGGTGCGTCTCCTGTACCAGGTGGTTTTGGTGGATCTTTAGGTTATGCACAAAGAGACGACCCAAATGTTAATGGATTTGAAGGTGGTTGGCTTGGCTTAGCTCTTGATGAATTTGGTAACTATGCCAATCCCACAGAAGGTAGAGTTGGAGGTATAGGGTTTACTCGAAATGCTGTTAGTATTCGTGGTGATGGGAATGGATTAAGCGGTTATGAATATCTTGCGGGAACTACAAGTTTAACCCCTAAACTTGCCCAAGATGGTGCTGCAGAATACTCTGGTGGCCGTTTTAGAATGACTATCGATTCACGTGATACGGCTCACTTATATATTACACTAGAAAGAGACTCCACAAGAGATGGAACATATGAATCGGTGATTATTAATAAATTTGATGCTAAAGACCCAATGTACAGCCAAGGAACAACACCATCTTATGTTAGATTAGCTATCACTTCTAGTACTGGAGGAGCAAATAATATTCATGAGATTGATGATTTATCTGTTCGTGGAGTATGTAGAGCTTATGGTATCACTCCACCTTCGGGTGTAGTGAGTAATGCAGATATTGTTAATAATTTTGTAGATTCAGATACTTATAATAATGGCACAAAATACATTACAACAAAAGTTACTAAAAAAACTGAAGAGATTACAGGTGTATATTTAAATAGTGGTAATCTTTCTGCAACTTACAGCTCTGTCGATTCTAATTTAAAATTTAGAATTATTCCTTACTTAAGTGATAGCACTTGTACAACACAAGAAACTATTTATGATACAGCTGGAAATCCAGCTGCTATAGATATAAGCAATGGAGAAGCTTCTGCTAATATAGATGTTGTTATGCCAGATACTGCATCAAAAGACTCCAGGTTTCTTATCACTGCACTTGATTTTAATAAAGTATATGTTGATACTGGGCAAGCTTGTATATTAAATAGTTCTACAACTGGTAATTTACAAGGAATTGCTCAATGTGCTAACAGCCAAGGACAATATGAATTAGCTTTTGGAACAGAAGCTGTACAAAGATGTTATACGGAAGGTGTTAACGGAACTCCATGTAGATCAAATAATGGTGGTAAAAGCTGTGGTCATGAACAAATAGGTGGACTTACAGCGGCTGAAGAACTTGCATGTGGATATAATGCTCTTTATGATGATGATTACGGATGTTTAATGTGTACACTTGATGCAAATCAAACTTGTGCTAGTGATAACTTTGCTATCCGTCCAAATGAATTTGATATAACATCATCAAATGTAAACTACCCTGATTTACTAGTATCTGGTGAGGATTATAATGTAAGTATTTATGCTTATGACAGTGGTGTAACTTCTGGTGCTATTACTACTAATGACTATAATATTTCTAATGCTGATACAAATCTTACTATAACTCAAACGTTATTACTAAAAGATAATTCCCCAGCTGCAGGTGGAGAACTAGGTGGTGCATTTAGTTGGGGATCTAGTGGATTTGATATGCTAAATGGTAAATCAACTGCTGGTGCTTCCAATGAAGTTGCAAATGTAAACTTTAATGATATTGGTAAGGTTATACTACAAGTAATTGACAAATCTTGGGCTGCTGTAGATACAAGTGATGTAAATAATGTTAATGATGCAACTACACATGATTGTGCTGGAGCTTATATTTGTGGGGAAACAAATACAACTTTTATCCCTCATCATTTTACTTTTACAAATCCTGTTATAGTAAATAGCAATGCTAACCCTGGTATATTTACATATATTGCTAATCTTGACCCAGATGATACATCAACTTATAGTGCAGCAGTAAGAGTTACTGTTGGGATTGAAGCTCGAAATAAAAACAACAATATCACATCAAATTTTAAAGTTGGTGCTAATTATTATGAAAATCCTGTAACAATTAATACAACTTTTATTCATCCTCAGCATGGTGAATCTAATAGTACAGCAATTAATAACTCTTTACTTAATTTTGGGCAAGATAATGGTGATGCTAATGGTACTAAAACTCTTATATGGTCAGATACCAATATGAGTAAAGTTTTGAGATTTAACTTCTCTAGAGATGCAAATAATTCTCTTAATCCATTTAATTTAAATGCAACTGATTTAAATATTACAATGAGTTCTGATTATGTTGGTACTGCTCCCGTTGGAGTTGCTACAATTGTAGATGATGATAGTGGTAAAGCAACAGCAACAGGTAGTGTTTTAATGGTATATGGTCGTACACATGCATCAAGACAAAGATATGATGGCAATAGTGGAGATGCAAATATTTATTATGAAGTCTATTGTTTTGCAACAGATACTAGTGGTATACTTTGTATCCCTACTTTACTAAGTGCTAATATTAGTCCTGATTTAAGAAGAACTGATGATATCAGATGGTATATAAATGAGATACATGATACCGCAAATGATGGTACTGTTGGAATAGTTGTTCAAGAGGGTGGGGAAGATGAAGTAGAAGTTACAGGACAGAGCAATACTGTCACCTCATCTACTGCAACAATGCAGTATGATGAATCAAGTGGTTATCCATATAAAACAACTATGGAAAACAATGCTTCAAATTGGTTAGTTCACAATGAAGATGATATAAATGCCACTGTAAATCAATTTCAAGTAGAATTTACCTCTCAAGGAGGCTGGAGTGGAAAAAGAGATACCACAATAACTACTACAGATAACAACACTACTACAATAACAAATAGGAGAAGTATGTGGTAAGAACTACACTCTATAAAACTGCTTTTACTATGATAGAGCTTATCTTTGCTATTGTTATCATTGCTATAGCTGTTCTCTCACTTCCTATGATAACAAGGGTAACTTCTGAGGCTATAGATGAGAATCTAGTTCAAGAAGCTATATTTGCTGGAGCAGCTGAACTTATGAGTGCATCTGCAGGATACTGGGATGAGAACTCTATGCAAGATATAAATACTAGTTACTTATCAAGAGTTATTAATATAAATACTGTATCACCTTGCAATGCTACAACAAACCTTAGACTTGGTCATATAGCACAACCTCTTCATAGAAGATGTTTAGATAATCTTACTGAAGTTGCTAATGATACTGATGGTGGCTCAGTTATTGATTTAGATGATGCAGTAAAAACTAATGATAATTTATATATTAATTATGCAAATAGTGCTTCAGGATATAAAGAAAATTATCAAAGTACTATTGATGTTAATAGAACAGGCAATATAAAAATACTTACATCAACAATAAGTGATGCAGATGGTAATCCAATTACTATACTTAGAATACAAAGTGCTAATGTTGGTGAAATTGATTACTTTAAGAGGAGATTCTGATGCGTCGCCCTGGTTTTACAATGTTAGAACTTATCTTTGTTATAGTAATTATGGGGATACTTGCTAAGTTTGGTGTTGAGTTTTTAGCACAAGCTTATAATAGCTTTATTTACTCAAGTATAAACAACAAACTACAAGCTCAAAGCTCACTTGCTCTTAAATCTGTTGGAGCAAAACTTCAGTACCGCATAAAAGATTCTGTTATAGTAAGAGATAGCACAAATCCTCCTGATTTTTTAGCGATAGGAAGTTCACCTGGTGGAGCTACTTACGATATCTTAGAATGGGTTGGAACAGACATAGAAGGGTATCGTGGAAACTCTAGACCATACTGGAGTGGGATTATTGATCTTGATGAATCAAATGTAAACACTCTAAATTCACCTGATACAAATACTACAGCTATAACTAATCTTATCGATGTTCTTTCATATAGTACTAAGACTATTGCTAATGCTGCCATATATTTTATAGGCTCTGACAATGATGTTATAAATGGATATGGTTGGAATGGTACAGCCATAACTGATCACAATGGAAGTGTTATGCATCCCATTAATATATCTGCATCTGGTGCTTTAGATGAGTTTGAATCTAGTATAGGTGATAATTTTAATGGTGTTGATGTTTATGAGTACTACCAACTTGCATGGACAGCTTACGCAGTTGGTATAACTGACTATAATATTGGAGCAAATGCTGGAACAGATACTGGAACTCTTACACTTTTTTATGACTATCAACCATGGAATGGTGATACATATTTAGTACAAAGTGATGGGAATGTAACAAAAAGTGAAATACTTATGGAAAATGTAAGTACTTTTCAGTTTATGTCTATTGGTTCTATAATTAAAATTCAAGTTTGTGTTAACAGTGATGTTATTGAAGGAACTTCAGCAGGAGGGTATTCATTATGCAAAGAAAAAACAATATTTTAAAAATATATCCTCACAAAAGCAGAAGTGGATTTGCAATAATTATGGCGATTGCTGTTATTGTTATCCTAGGTACTATTATGGCACTTTCTCTATCTTTAACAATAAAAACAAGTAAAAAGACTACAGATATTTATCTTTATGAACAATCTATTCTATACTCAAAAAGTGCAGCTGAGTTGGCTCTTTTAGATATTGCAGAACAAGGTCCATGTGTAAATGTTGGTCCATATAACTTTGAAGGTACTCTATATACTGCAACTGTAACACTTTTGTATGTTTACAGAGGTTTAGATTGTACTACTTTTATTCCTCCTGCTAACAACTATTTCACAACACTTCAAACAGATGAACAAAGTGGTTCAGTACTCATGGACATAACAGTTACTACAATAGCTGGAACTGAACCTATTCGTTACTTTAGAAGAAGTATTCAAAAACTTTAGTTTATCAATCACACTAAATCAAAACTAAGTCTCATACTCAGTCATTCTCAGCTTGACTGGGAATCTAAACCAATAATTATGCAAAAACTAGACCCTGAATCTAGTTCAGGGTGACAAAATTGAAATTTATCTTAATTTTGAATTACCGTGTCTATCAATTTATATAAATCTTTTAATGATATAATTCTCTTATTATAACACTCAAGGATTTCTTAAATGAATATTTCTCTAACTGGAAGACACGTAGAACTTACAGAGCCTATTAAAGCTCATATGAACTCATCAATTAACACACTTAATAAATACAATATGGATATCATTTCTGTTAATGCAATTGCAACTTCTCAAAGTAAAAAAGGTAAAGAATCTACTGTAATTGAATATGTAATTCACCTAGCTCATAAAAACTCTATCATCATTAAACAAAGAGATGATGATCTTTATGCTGCGATAGACATAGCAACAAACCGTGCTCAAAAAGCTATGCGTCGTATTCATGACAGAGGTATAGCACATCATAAAGATGGTATCAATGAAGCTAAAAATGAAGCAAATGCAAATATAGACCTAAGCCAAGCAAGTGAGGCTCTTGAGGATGAGATAGTTCCTGTAGAATTAACTCTTTATAAACCTCGTGAAGTTGAGGATGTTCTTCAAGATTTAAAAGAAGGCAATAAAATGTTTGAAATCTTTTTAGATAACGAAGGTAAAACTCGTGTTCTTTATAAAAGAAATGATGGAAGATTCGGGCTTTATTAACCTAAAGAATAGATTTCGTATCATAGCATGTAATAACAGATATGAAGTAGACTCCCAGTCAAGCTGAGAGTGACGATACTTTCATCATTCTGAATTAAACTCCCAGTCAACAATACTTTCGTCAAGCTGAGAGCGACGGTACTTTCGTCATTCTGAGAGTGACGATACTCTCGTCATTCTGAACTTGATTCAGAATCTAATAAATTTCTTTTTACCTCTTTAACAATCTCCTCATCCTCACTTAAATCAATCCACTTAAATTGATTTCCACTTTGTGAAGAACCTTTTAGCAAATCACCACTTTTTCTAAATTTTAAATCAAGATTTGCTATATCAAAGCCACTTTTAGTTTTAGTAAACCTATCTAATCTTTGTGATGAAGTAGAATTAGTATATAAGTAGCAACAACCTTTAAGACCTGTACGGCTTACACGACCACGAAGTTGGTGTAAAGTTGATAAACCTAGTCTTTCAGCACCTACAATAACAACTGTACTAAGTTTTGGCAAAGATATTCCAACCTCAACAACGGTTGTAGCAATTAGAATATCCCCACTTTGAGCAAATTCTCTTAAAACTTCCTCTTTTTTCTTATCTTTACCATGAGTTACATAAACTTTCTTAAAATTTTTCTCCCAATAACTACGAGCCTCATCAATACTTTGATACTCTAATACCTCACTTTGCTCAACTAGTGGGTAAACAAGTAGTACCTGATTACCTTTTTTTATCTCACTTTTTATATGTTCTAAGAGCTTTTTAAAATCACTTTTATAGATTACCTTACTTGTTATATTTTTTTTAAATGGCGTTGATGTTATCAAAGATACATCTATATGAGCAGTCTCTATCATAGCTTGTGTTCTTGGAATTGGTGTTGCTGAGAATTGTAAATAGTGTGGTTTTTCTTGCTTGAGAGTATCATCACTTGATACCAATTTTTCTAACATATTTCGCTGAGCTGTTCCAAACCTATGTTGTTCATCTACCATAACTAAACCAGCTTTTGGTAATTCTCTATACAGAAGTGCATGAGTTCCTATTATAAAATCGTACTCACTCAAATCCTCTTTTTTACTTTTGCTTGTTATTAGAGTGATTTTTACTTTTGGAAGATACTTTTTTACCTCTTCAAAAAGTTGATTTGCAAGTATGGTTGTTGGTGCCATCAGTATAGAGCGATTTGGAAGCATCATATATACAGAAGCTAAAATAACCATAGTTTTACCACTTCCTACATCTCCAACAATCATCCTTTTTGCACTAACATCTTTTGATAAATCTTTTTTAATATCCTCTATAGAACTTATCTGCTCACTTGTAAGTTTAAATGGTAATGTTAAAGCCCACTTTTTATAATCACTATCTTTAGATATTATCGGTTTAAAATATCTTCTTTTTTTTGATAATTGTTTCATATATATAAAAAGTTCTAAATATTTTAAAGCTTGTAAAGTTTTACTCTCTAAGTTTTTCAAATCATACATTACATCATTTGGAAAATGAAGTTTTAGTATTTCATCTATCACTTCCTCTTTTAAACCTTCTGCTAGTAAATTTTGTTCTGTAAGATTTTCTTGAATGAAACGAAGCATAGCATCAGCTCTAAGTGATGATTTGTACTTTGGAGTTATTTGACCAATGTTAGTGACTTTTTTTGGCATGCTCATACTACAAGAGCCTAGTTTGCACTCAATCATTCCAAAATAACAATCCCTATCTCCAACTTTAAATTGATGCATCATATAAGATTTTGGACGAAAAAGTACACCCATAATTTTATGTCCAAAATTGTGAGCAAAAAAGGTTACTTGAATTGAGTTTGAAGTTCTATTTACTGACTCAACTGTTGCATCTATGAGTCCAAAAGCATGTTCTTTAAGTCTTGTATGTAATCGCAAATCTTCATAAGCTTGAGGGATGATTAAAGAGAGTTCACACCAAGAGTTTATACTTAGTTTTTTAAACTTCTCTTCTTGAGATTTTGTGAGATTCATTTTAATTCCTTAGTATCTAATACTAACTTATTTTAAAAACTCTCTTAAAAAATATTGCGTTTTGCCATATTTATTTAGTAACTATAGCAAAACTCATCTCTAAAATCTCTTTATGACTTCTAATGTATTTATTTAAATCTTTTAATTTTAAATTTTTAATTAGCTCTAACTCTTTAACAGAGTGACCTAATTCTTGCCCTTTATAGTATTCCATAAATGTACGGTTAAGCCTTTGACTCATAGTCTCAACTCTTAAAGGTTCACTTCCAAGTAAAAATTTTTTAGTCTGCTCTAGTTCCTCTTTTGTAACTCCATCTTTTACAAATTTTGCCACTACTTCTTTAACAGTTTTTTTAGCTTCATCCAAAGACTCTAGTTTTGTTTGAAGATAACCACTCATATATGAACTTGATTTACTTACATTAACTCTTGCATAAGCAGAGTAAGCAAGACCTTTTTTAACTCTTATCTCTTCCATTAAACGTGATCCAAAACCACCAGTTCCTAAAATAAAGGTAGCTACTCTTGCTTTATAATAGTCTTTAGAGTCTACACTCATATCATATGGTGAACCAAAATATATATAAGCTTGTTTTGTCTCTTTTTTGATAATTTTTTCTTTAATTTTATTGATAACTCTATAGTTTTTAACATCACTACTTTTACCAATTGGCATAGACTCTATAATTTTAGCTATCTGTTTTTTTACTTTTTCTATATCAACATCACCACCCAAAACAACTATAAGTTTTGAACTGACTAAATTCTTTTTAACAAACTCTTTTACATCATCTAATTCTATACTTTTTATGCTTTTTGCTGTTCCATTTGATGGTTTTGCCATAACACTACCTTCAAAAAGTAGTGCTTTTAATTCAGTTGAAGCGATATAATCAAAATCATTCTCTTTTCTAGCTAATGATCCAAGTGTTGTTGTTTTTACTTTGCTTATAACTTTTTGAGTGAAGTTTGGATCTTTGAGTAATGCATCAAAAGATTTTAGTCCATTTTCAAACTCCTCTTTTAAAGAACCAAGCTCCATAACAAAAGTTTCTTTTCCTGAGGATGCAGAGATATGAATAGCTTTAGCTTCAAGAGCCTCAGCAAAAGCAGATGAACCAAGTTTTGAAGTACCCTCACTCATAACTCTTGCACTAAATCTTGCTAAACCTGCTTTATCTACATCAGTGATAGTTCCACTATTTTTAAAAACAAACTGCATTGTCACTATTGGTAATCGTTTGTCTTCTTCAAAAATAAGGGGTATTTTTACCCCTTTAACTTCTATATGTTGTATTGTTGCTGCCATTATTATATTTCCTAAAATTAGTATTGCTAAAAATATTTTTATCATTCTATCCCTACCATTTATTTTATAAACTCTATATTACTCAAATTTTTCTAAAATATTGTATGCTGTATCTCTTATTGCTGGTATTTCACCTAAATCATCTATGAGATGAACCAACTCCTCTTTTGCCATTTTAAAACTTGCCCCTGCACTACTTACTACATTTTCTTCCATCATAGTTGAACCTAGATCATTAGCTCCAAATTTTAGAGCCATTTGACCAATATAAGGACCTTGTGTTACCCATGAACTTTGAATATTTTCTACATTATCAAGATAAAGTCTTGCAACTGCCAAAAGTCTTAAATAACGATTTGATGATGGTTTCACCATATCTGGAATCAGACGTAAAAGCTCAGTATTATCAGATTGAAAACTCCACATTATAAAAGCTCTAAAACCACCAGTTTCATCTTGAAGCTCTCTTATCATATCAAAGTGATCTATTATATCTTCATCACTCTCAATAGTTCCATACATCATGGTTGCAGTTGATAAAATATCTAGATTATGTGCTTTTCTGTGTATATCTATCCAAACATCACTATCAATTTTTTTAGGAGCAATTATATCACGAACCTTATCTGAGAGTATCTCAGCACCAGCACCAGGAATCGAAGCAAGACCTTTAACTTTAAGTCTTTGTAAAACCTCTTCTACTGTTATACGAGAAACTTTTGCTATATAATCAATCTCTATAGATGAAAAGCCATGGATAGTAATACTTGGATACTTAGTATGAATATGCTCAACTAAATCTTCATACCACTCTATTTTTAACTTAGGGTGAACTCCACCTTGAAAAAGTATCTGCGTTCCACCAACTTCTAAAAGTTCATCTATTTTTGCATCAATCTCATCAAAAGTGAGGACATAAGCATCCTCATCTTTTTCATGTCTATAAAAAGCACAAAACTTACAATCTACCCAACATATATTTGTATAGTTAATATTTCTATCAACTACAAAAGTTGTTATACCTTTTGGGTGTAACTCACGTTTACGAGCTGTTGCCATTCGACCTAACTCTTTTAAATCTGCATTTTTAATTAAATCTAATGCCTCAGTTTTACTTAGTCTACTCATATATAATTATTTCCATCCTTCATTTCTAGGATTATTTGGTTTCTTCTTAAAAAAGCTTGCATAAATTCCGTATAATATTGCCATTGTGATAAAAATTCCAAGTACTATTTGAATCCAAGCCCCAAGATCTAAAAGTATATTTAACAAATCAGCATGCTCTTTTGTATCTATCTTATGTCCTGACATTTTAGATATATGACTCATAACAGATATAGCTAAATTTCCCTCAGGAATATCTTTGTGACAAGAGATACAAGCACCTCTACGATCTAATTTATCTACCTGTGCTTTATTTAATGGAGATGTTAGTTTAAAATTATCTCCAACTCTCATCAACTTTGTACCATTTTTATCGATAAATCTAGAATAATTATCTTTTAATGATGTATCAATACCTAATCCCAAAGCTTTAGAGCTAACATGACAACTTTCACAGTCTCTAGCCTTTTTCCCAACTGTATGGGGTTGAATAGGTATTATACTAGCTGTATTAAAAGTATAATTTTTCAGAACTGATTTTTCATCTTTATAAATAACCTCTATAGAAGTTTTATCTCCTGGAATAGCTGGACTAATTCGCCCCTCTGCATTTTGAATAAGAGTTGGTTCTTCCCAACGAAAATAGCTTTGTTTCTTTGTAATCTCTCCATCAATCATATACTTTTTAATATTTCCATTTTTATCATGTGAAGCAGCTAAATAGTCTATATTTTTTTTACCCCTAGAGTAATCAATAGTAACTTTATGTCCATAAGATTGTGGTGCCCAAGTTGCATGACATGTATAACATTCCATTTTAGAGGTATGGGATTCTATAGTATCCATAGCTAAAAGAGCATCTTTTGATAATTTTTTACTCTCTTTTAGTAATTTAAGTGGCTTTAACTCTATATCATTTCCATTTGCTAGATATATAATGATTTTATTTCCACTTTTTACAGCTTTTGGAAATGGGTTTCCTCTTGCTGTTAGAATATAACCATCTTTTTTATCAGTTATATAACTTTGTTTTAAATATTTTGCTAAATCTTGTGCAACACCTCTTGCTTTGTTATTGGTCTTTGTTGTATTAAATTCATCAGAATAGCCAATAGGCAATTCCCATGGATACTCTTTTGTTGTTCCATGACAATCTTGACACTCTATCTCAACAGCTCCAGCACTAGCACCATTTAAAAAACCATCACCATGAAGATCATTAGAAGTATGACAATCTTGACATAACATCCCTTTTTTAAAATGAATGTCTTCTTGTGAATGAAGATAATTTTTTGAACCAATTTCTGGTTGTATTAAACCTTGATATGATGTTCCTATGCTCTTTAAACTATTATGACATGTTGTACAAGTTTCCACTGGTATTCCAGAGTAGTTTATATCATCTACTTGAATTTTTATATTTCGGGAACTTTGAATTTTATGAGTAAGAAGATGCCCTTTTTTATTGGAAATTTTTTTATCATTACCTCTGTATAAACCATCCTTTGCATAAGGAATATGACATGAGGAACACCCTCTCATATGTTTATTTTTATCTTGTCTAAGATATGTGTATACAGCTAATGATGGATTTTTTTGTATATCTTTTATTGTTGGAGCATCTGACATCTCATGCACTTCTGAGACAAAAGCTTGGGGTTCTGTAGTTGAGAGTTCATACATATATTTTTTATATACATCACTTCCTACTCTTTTATGTAAATCATCTGGATTTTTACTATTGTAATTTGCTATAGTCTCATTATTATCTTTTATTCCAAAACTTTGCAAGATATTTTGAGTTGTACCTTGCTCACTCATCATAAGTGAGTTCATTTGTGCATCAACTTGGTTGGAGTGACATATACCACATGTATTTTCATTTATCCATGGGTTTGTAGGAGATTTATAATACTCTTTTGGTCCCTTATTTGTTTTAAAATATTTTACAGTGCCATTATGAGCATATGTTATGTTTTTTGATTTTGGATTACCACCATGACAAACAATACAATCATTTCCTTTATGACCAGCCTTATCTGCGATTTTAAGAATCTCTTTCATCATTAAAGATTCTCTATCTCTAATATCTTCAATACCTTTATGACATATGATGCACTGATTTGCACCAAATACTAAAGCATTAAAAAAGAAAACTAGAGATAAAATCTTATACATAAATTACTCTGGTTTATCTTTTGATATAGCGTCTAAAACACCATTTATAAACTTAGGTGATTGTTCTGTTCCAAACGCTTTTGTAATCTCAACCGCTTCATTTATAATTACAGCGGAATCTAAATCTCCAAAAAGAATTTCATAACTTGCAAGTCTAAGAGTAGCTCTTTCAATACTTCCAAGTCTCTCAAAATCCCAATCTTTTAGATGTTTAATAATTGACTCATCACAAGCTTCTAAATTATCCATAACACCAGAAAAAAGCCCTAGTGCAAAATCTCTTTGTTTATTACGAATTTTTTTCTCTTCTAAAATCTCATCTGAATGTTCAGCAATACTTCCATTACCTAAATCATAAGCGTATAGTAATGATACTACTGCCATCCTTGCATGATGTCTAGTTGCCATTTATATAGCCTCGTAAAGGTCAAGCATCTCAATAACTGTAGTCATCGCTTCAAAACCTTTATTTCCAGCTTTTGTACCAGCTCGCTCTATTGCTTGCTCAATCGTATCAGTAGTAAGCAGACCAAAACTTACAGGTTTTTGATATTTAAGACTCATAGTAGCAATACCCTTAGTAGCTTCAGCAGATACATAATCAAAGTGAGGAGTTGCACCACGGATAACTGCACCCAATGCACAAATGGCATCATACTTACCACTATCTAAAAGCTTATCAACAATCATTGGAAGCTCAAATGCACCTGGAATTAAAACATGAGTTATATCTTCATCGTTCCCACCATGACGCTTAAATGCATCCTCTGCACCCTCAACTAATCTATCAACTATAAAATGATTCCATCTTGTACTAACAATTGCGATTTTTTTACCATTAATAACTTTTAATTTACCTTCAATTAACTTCATCTATATTTCCTTTTGTTTAATATTTTTATACTAGATCCTGAATCAAGTTCAGGATGACAACAAAATAATAAATTTCGTCATTCCAAACTTGATTTGGAATCTAATCTATATCTTGTATCTTTTTAATTTTTGTTATTAAAGCTTCTAACTCTTCAAGTTTTATCATATTTGGTCCATCACTTAATGCTACACTTGGGTCAAAATGTGTCTCCATAAAGAAACCATCAACACCAACTGCCGCTGCACCTTTTGCTAAGTATGGAACCATTGAGCTATCTCCACCTGTTTTACCATCTTTTGCTGTTGGCATTTGAACAGAGTGAGTTGCGTCAAATATTACAGGGGCAAACTCTCTCATAGTTACTAGGTTTCTCATGTCTACAACCATATTGCCATATCCAAAAGAGTTCCCTCTCTCACAAAGATATACACCATGTTTTTTTGAGTTTTCATAAGTAGCCTCATTACAGCCACGAGTTTGAAGAACTTTTAAAACAGGGTATTTCATAGCATCACCCGCTAAAAATTGACCTTTTCTAATATTTACAATTTTATCAGTTTTACCACATGCAACTAAAAGGTCAGTTTGACGACATAAAAAGGCTGGAATTTGTAACATATCTACAACCTCTGCAACTTGCGTTACTTGAGTAGATTCATGAACATCCGTTACAATTTTATATCCAAACTCATCTTTTACTTTTTGAAGTATCCTAAGCCCCTCATCAATCCCAAGCCCACGAAAACTCTCCAAAGATGTACGATTAGCTTTATCAAAACTAGCTTTAAAGTAAAAATCTATAGAACTGTCTTGATGATATTTTTCTAAAGATGAAGCTATTTTAAAAATATTTTCTTCACTCTCAATAACACAAGGACCTGTAAGTAATACCATTATATACCTTTTAAAAAATAGAATAGAGATTATATCATAATGGGTTTAATTTTAGGTTTTACTTCATTTTAATATAGTTATTTTTGATTAAGGAACATTATATTTTTTTAATACTTTTTTTTCTTAAGTTTCAACTATCTATTTTTAAAATCAACAGTTTTTAAATAGGTATTATCCCTATTTTTAGATAAACTTATTAAACTTTTTATAATAATTAATTTGTGTATAAAGTGTTTATTATATAACAAAGGAATAAAATGAACTTACATGAAAAAATAAATTATGTTGAACTACCTGCTAAAGATTTAAAAATTATAAAAGATTTTTTTCAAACTTCATTTAATTGGGAATTTACTGATTTTGGACCAGAGTATACAGCTTTTTCTGATGAAGGTATAAATGGTGGATTTTTCAAATCCAATTTAGTTTCATCAACGGCAAATGGAAGTGCTCTACTTATATTTTATAGTAAAAATTTAGAAAGTACTTTAGTAAAGATTGAAAAAGCTAATGGTAAAATTATAAAATCAATTTTTAAATTTCCAGGTGGGAGAAGATTTCATTTTACTGATCCAAATGGAAATGAATATGCGGTATGGTCTGACCTAACCGTATAACAAGTTCGAAGAGACCAATATTAATGATCCCAAATGAAATGTTATACATACACTTCTCGTATATTATTTATTCTATTAGTTTAACTTTTAATTACTATATACTCATTAATAAAATGAAAAGTTACAATATCACTTAAAAAATTTCACCATATCAACTTCAAATAATTTAGCAATCTTATATAAATGAACCAAGTTAAAGTGTTTATCATGTGAATTATTTTCAGCATTGGCATAAAACCCTGATGATTTTTGTCCAATTGATAAAGCAACTTCTAATTGGCTATATTTTTTTTCTTGCCTTATTTTTTTAATATTGTCTGATATTTTTTGTTTAAAAATACTTATTTCTTTTTCTGTAGCAATTTCGGGTAAATTTATCATAATCATTCCTATAGATAATCTTTCTATAAGTGTATTTCAGTTATAGTTTTTTATCAATTTCCTATAGAGATGATTTCCATAGGTATATAAGAAAATTAATGAGTGATTGTAAATATTATCTATAGGAATAATTATGAAAAGTATAATTCAAATGTTACATGAACTAAATTTAAATAAAAATGTATGCTTTAATCAAATATCTCAGACTGATAAACAAATACATATTACAAAATCAAAAACTAAAGTTGGTACAATAATAGGAATTAGAGAGATATGTAATATAGAGGGAGTATTAGATAAATATAAAGAAAAATTTGATATTACTATTTCAATAGATGAAGTAATAATACAGTTTAAGTAAAAGTAATTTTAAACTTTTACTCATTATCAAGCTTAAGATAAACGCCCCTATGAGTAAATCTCCTGTTTTTAAAAAAAATAAAATAAATATTAAATTTTTTTACTTCACTCTTGCAACCATAACACCAGCAAAAACAATCAAAACAATTCCAAAAGTTGTAATTAAACTAGGAAGTGAATCTCCAAGCATTACACCTACTGCTATTGAAAATAAAATGTTGCTATAACTGACTGCTCCAATGATTCCTGCTTTTTCAAGTCCGTAAGCTTTTGTCATAAGAACTTGTGAAAGAGTTGCAAATAAGCCCATACCAATTACATAAAACCAAACTACTCCACTTGGCATGATAAACTCACCAAGCATAAAGTCTAGCTCATCCACTTTTACATAAGAAGATAGTATAAAAAGAAAGATAGGTCCTATGGTTCCTATGCCCATAAAAGAAAGTACTATTGCTCTTGTATCATAATACTTTTTTAACTCTCTTATAGAAGTATATGCAAGAGCTGCTCCTATTCCTGAAAATAATCCCAAAAGATCATATTTTGAAAAACCTATTCCCGTTGGTTGAGTTATTAGAACTATTCCGCCAAAACCTATAACAACAGCTAACCAACCACTCCATGAAAGCTTTTCATTTAGTAATAAAAATGCAAATATAGCTGTAAAAACAGGTGATGTTTTTGACCAAGTCATTGCATCACCAAGTGGAATGTGTGCTATGTTATAAAAAAAAGCAAGAAGGGCTAAAAATCCCATAAATCCACGGAAGAATAGTAAAAATGGTTTACCACCTTTATGTATCATAGGTTTTTTTACTATAGCAAGCCAAATAATAATCACACCAAAAATATTTCTAAAAAATACCACTTCAAGTGAGGGCATATGTTCGGATGCCAATTTTGCAAAAGCACCCATTATTGCAAATGAAAAAGATGCAATTAACATATATTTAACACCACTATTTAATTGTTTAATTTGTTTCATAACTGTAATTATATCCATAGATTTAATTTAATTTTATACAAAATAAAATTATGTTACAATCCATGAAACTGTAGTTGGAGCAAGCGATGGCATTAATACAAAAAAATTCCATTCTTCCTTTTAGAAATAGATATATTCCAGCTCTTTTATTAATAGCACTATTTACCTCTTTTGCATATATTAATGTTGAACAAATTATTAATTCTATAGAAAAAGATGCTCATATTATTAATGATAGTGGTAGACAGAGAATGCTCTCTCAAAATCTAATCTTATTAGGATTAGAATATTTAAATAATTCTACAGAAAAAAATAAAACTATACTAAAAAAAAATATACAACTTATGAAAACAACTCATAAAGGTTTAATTACTAATCATAATAGTGATAATTTAGATAAAATTTATACTGAAAAAAAACTCTCTATCTTATTAAATGATTTTTTAGTAAAGTTTAACCTTTTTATTAAAAACCCTACTGAGAAAAAAATTACAAAATTATCATATGATGCTCAAGTTTTACTTCCTTTATTATCTGAAGTTGTAAAAGAATATGAAAATATAAATATTTTAAAAGTTGAACACTTACACAAAAAACAACTTATTATCTTAATTACAACCATTATCTTATTACTTCTTGAAATTATATTTGTATTTTACCCAGCCAGTAAAGAGATAAAAAACAGAACTGAACAACTAAAAAAATTCAATAATAATCTAGAAAAAAAAGTAAAAGAGGAAGTAGAAAAAAAGAAAAAGAAAGAAAAATATTTAATTCAACAATCAAGACTTGCTCAAGTAGGAGAGATGATAAGTATGATTGCTCACCAATGGAGACAACCATTAAGTGCAATTAGTAGTTTAAACTTAACGATTGAATTACAAGCAACACTAAACACCCTTGAAAAAGACCAAACAATTAAATATACAACTAAAATATCTGCATTAATTCAGCATCTTAGTAAAACCATAGATGATTTTAGGGAATTTTTTAAACAAAACAAAACAAAAGAAAATTTTAGCTCTGACACACTTTTAAAAAGTACTATTATAATTATAGAAAATTCCTTAAAAATCAATAATATAAATTTAATACAAGATTTAAATTGCAATTGCAATTTTAAAACTTACACAAGTGAGTTAAAACAAGTTATTTTAAATCTGCTTAAAAATGCGCAAGATGCTCTTGTAGACAATGCTGTGAAAGATCCATATATTAAGATAAGCACCTTTACAAAGGATGGAGAATATACTATGGAGATTAGTGATAATGCTGGTGGTATTCCAAAAGAAAATATAGATAAAATTTTTAACCCTTACTTTAGCACAAAAATACAAAAGGATGGTACAGGTCTTGGACTATATATGAGCAAAACTATTATAGAAGAGCACTGTAGGGGGACTCTTAATGTTTTAAATGGCGAAGATGGTGCTATTTTTAAAATAATACTGCCAATGGAAGAATAAATAAAATAGTGTATAATAATACTTGTTGTACTTAAAGGAATTCTATGTTACGTATTTATATTCTACTCTCCTATCTATTTTTATCTTCTCAAGCAATAGCAGAAACTACTGATAGATCCTTTGAAAATTATGTTGATGAAAAACAAAAATCTATTTCAAATAAAGTTGTCAATCTCTTTGATGGAGTAGATAAGAGTATAAATAATTTTTTTGGTGGTTCTGAAGATAGTTATATAAACGATAACGATATAGGTTATGAAAACTCTATTGATAAATTTTTTAAAAATGATAAATATATTGATGAAACCCAAAGAAGCTTTATTCGCCTTCGCTTTGGTACTCTTCTTCAGTCAAAAGCATCAACAATTTATAGTTATAAAATAAGTGCACGTATTCCTCTTAGTAGGACTAAAAGAAGTTTTCAATTATTTATTGATGATATAGAAAAAAACTATGTGAATTATACAATATATGATGATGAAGCCAGCGATACTCCACAAATTGGTATCCACTATTTTGCACCAAAACATTACGATATAAAATCAAAATACTCAATAGGAGTTAGAGGTTTTTCTGCTTTTGTTCGTGCTAGATATAGTAAAATATTTAAAGTTTGTAAATGGGATATAGAACCTACTCAACAATTTAAATACTCAACAAAATATGACTTTGAAGAGGAGAGTAATATCTATTTTG
>JAFLJV010000074.1 GCA_022712845.1 Sulfurimonas sp.
CTATTTTGTCACTTGGGAAAAACAAAGACCTCATGGATGTAAAGCATATGGGTTTAAATCACCACAAATACCATCTATAGTGGTTTTTCAAAGCAGTGGACATGATTGCCACCAATTTATACAGAAGTCTCCTGCCAAATAATTTTTTTTCCAAAACCTAAAGTATTATCAGTCATTTTAAAATAATCTATTTTTATAGCCCATAATTTTGGATTCATTGCTAGTGCATAAGGAAAAATTTTAAAATATAGTTTTTTAAGAGATTCATCTTTTAAAAGTAAGAACTCTCCCTTAAACTGAACACCCTGAATCTTACCAATAATTTTTGTTTCTTGTGCAACACTACCAGCAACTATGGGATTTTTTAAAATATTTTGGATATGTGCTGTTTCATCACTACTTGCAACAACGAAAGAAAGTTTTTCTTTATCAAAAGCATAAAATAAACTACAAACACTCATCTCATCTTTATCTATAGTTGCAAGATTAAGAAGATGATGTTTTGTTAAAAATTGATCTATTTTTTGTAAATTAAGTTTCATTAAAATGTTTAAAAAGATGCTCTTCTAAATCAGTAACACAATGCATCCCTCTTTTTTCAAGCATCATCGGAGCTATCTCATCATTAATTAGTGTCTCATATATCTCTCTAGGGCTTGTCATATTATAATAACTTTTTAAAAAATCTAGTAGTACTTCAAAATTATCATCTTTTTTATGACTATACTGCTTAAATGTTTTAAATTCTTCCCAATTTATCTCTATCAATTTTTATTCCTATACTTTTAAAATTAATTATTACCAAATTTTAGCGAAAGTGCTTTGTCTAATTTCTTAATCACTTCCAACATCTTAGAAGAAGATATTGCAAAGTTTAATCTCATAAAGCCACTTCCCTCTTTTGAAAAGCTAAGTCCTGGGCTTAATCCTAATTTTGCCTCATTAATAAAAAATTCTCTTAATTTGGAATTACTTAAATTCATCCCTTTACAATCTAACCAAGCCAAATATGTAGCCTCAATAGGAGTTACTTTTATATATCTTGAATATTTTTTACAAAGTTCGTTCAACATATCAAAATTTTTCCTCAAATGTATTTTAAGATCATGTAACCACTCTCTTCCATCTTTATATGCCGCTTCAAAAGCAACATGAGAGAGTACACTTCCTTGTGCAAAATGAATTCTTTCATAACTTTTTAAAAACTTTTCTCTAAGATTCTTATTTGTTATAGCAACACTGCTCATAGAAAAACCAGCCATATTAAATGTTTTTCCAACTCCAATAGATGTTATAGTTATATCTCTAGCCTCTTGATTTAGGGATGCAAAAGGTATATGTTTGTTTGGCTCATAAACTAAATCTGAATGAATTTCATCAGAAAAAACTATTATATTATGCTCTAAACACACTTCTAAAATCTCTTGAAGCTCCTCTTTCTTCCAAACTCTTCCAACTGGATTATGAGGTGAACAAAGTAGTAAAAGTTTAGTTTTTTCATCTATTTTTGATTTTAAATCATCTATATCAAAACTATAAGCTCCATCACTGTTTTGCTTTAGTGGATTTTTTAAAACTTCTCTATCATGCTCTTGAGTAATTTTAAAAAATGGAGAGTATACAGGTGTTTGAACAATTATTTTATCACCAACTTCACTAAATGCATCAATCGCTACGCTCATAGAAGCAACAACAGAATGAGAATAAATCATATCTTCAAGCTCAAACTCTATTCCATGCTCACTTTTCATCCATTTGATTTGAGCTAAAAATGCACTATCTGGAACTTCTTCATACCCTATAATTGGATGCTTTAGTCTTTTTTTAACAGCCTCAAGAACGAAATCAGGTGTATCAATATCCATATCTGCAACCCATAAAGGCTCTACATTTATAGTTGAAAAAAGTTCTTCTCTTAAAGTATATTTCTCTGCATTTGTTTTTTCTCTACATGCGGAGGTTTCAAAATTATATTTCATTTTATATCTTAATAATTATTTTAATTTAATTATATCACTATTACAAATAAAAAAAGATAAATAATCCATTCTCTCTTGTAAAAAATCATTGCTATATTTGGGGATTTAAGTATATAATATCTGCAAAAAAATATTGAAAGATTTTATATGTTAAAAAATGCGTGGGAACAATGGGTTATGAGACCTAGTAAATGGTGGATAACCATGATTTTACTAGTTTTTGTAATTGGTGGCGGAAGTATGGTTTATGTAGGTATACACACCTACAGCGATGCTCCACCTAGAGTTAATTTTGTTAATTCTAACGGAAAAATCATTGTCTCAAAAGAACAAATCATTCAAGGTCAAGTTCACTTTTTACGTTATGGCTTAATGAATTTTGGAAGTATGTTTGGTGATGGTGCACTTAGAGGACCTGACTTTACAGCTGATGCACTGCATAGAGTAACCGTTTCTATGAAAAAATACCATATATCAAATAATGTACATAACTTAGATGAAGATATATTAAAAGATAGTACTATCATAAAAGTTCAACGTGAGATAAAAAATAATCTATACGATGAAGAAAAACAAAGCATTTTATTAACCCCATCACAAGAATTTGCATTTAACTCACTTGTAAAAGAATATTCTAGTTATTTTAGAGATGATGTTTCACACTATCAAAGAGAACTAGAAAATATAAGTGATAAAGAGCTTCAAGAATTATCTAGTTTTTTCTTTTGGGGTGCCTGGGTATGTGGAGCTAAAAGACCAGGGTTTGATTATAGCTATACACATAACTGGCCTTTTGATGAAGAGGCTGGAAATACACCAACAAGCAATATTATCATTTGGAGTGTTCTTGCAGTATTTGGTCTTATTTTAGCTCTTGGTTTAGTTTTATATCTTCACGGGAGATATTCAGAGCACTCAAGTTGGGATTATAAAAAAAATAACTCTCATGATTATTCCTCCTTAAGTACTCTCTCTATTGAACAGTATATGCCATCAGTGATGCAAAGAACTACCTACAAATTCTTTTTAGCTGCGTCTCTACTTTTTATTTTACAAGTTGGTTTTGGAATTTTAAGTGTTCACAATTTTATAGGGCTTGATACCATTTTTGGAATTGATGTAAACGCTATAGTATCTCTTGTAGCTGCAAGAAGTTTGCATTTGCAAATTGGGCTTCTTTGGATAACAGCTACTTGGGTTGGAATCTCATTTTTCTTAATCTCTAGCTCACCACATACTAACAAATCAAAATCACAAATGTTTTTAGTAAACTTACTTTTTTGGGCTTTTATGATTATGACTATTGGTATAATAGTTGGTATTTTACTCCCTATTGGTGCTCTTCCTGGTGGATGGAACTGGCTTGGAAATCAAGGCTGGGAATATGTTGAGATGGGTAGGTTTTGGCAGTGGATAATGTTTTGTATTTTTATACTCTGGTCTAGTATTTTATTTAGAGATATCTATCCAAGATGGAGTAAAAAAAGAGCATGGGAATTACAGAACTGGCTATTTTACTGTGTAACTATAATAACACTACTGTTTATCTCTGCATTTATAGCAGAACCTGAGACAAACTTTGTAATTGCTGATTTTTGGCGTTGGGCAGTTATACATATGTGGGTAGAAGCATTTTTTGAAATGTTTGTAACCATAGTTCTTGTCTACATGATACATCTTATGGGTTTTCTCCCTCAGGCTGCATCATCTAGAATTATTTATCTTGCTGCACTTTTATTTTTAGGTTCTGGACTTTTAGGAATCAGTCATAATTTTTACTGGAATGCAAAACCTATGGCAACGCTAGCTATTGGAAGTATATTTTCAACTCTTCAAATTGTGCCATTAATTTTGATTGCTCTTGAAGTTTGGAAATTTCGTAAAATGCCTCAAAATGGTATCCAAAAAGGCAAGCCTTTTAGACAAAAAGTAGCATTCTTTTTTCTACTAAGTGTAAATTTTTGGAACTTCTTTGGTGCAGGTGTTTTAGGATTTCTTATAAACTTACCGATAGTAAATTATTATTCGCATGGAACATATCTTACAGTCAACCATGCTCACGCTGCTTTTATGGGAGTATATGGGAATATTTCTATAGGGGCTATGATTTTTGTTGCAAGATATTTAGTAAGTGATGAGATGTGGAATGAAAAACTTCTTATGAGAATCTTTTGGTCTATAAACATTGGACTTATGCTTATGGTTATGATTGACCTTTTCCCTGCTGGAATACACCAGCTCATCTCAACACTTGATAATGGTTTATGGTACTCAAGAGGTGAAGAATTTATCCAAAGTGAGATATTTCAAGCTCTCACTTGGTCAAGAATGATCGGTGGCTTTATATTTGTTTTTGGAGGTGTTTTACCTCTTGCATGGTTTATGTTAACTCGTTTTAGAACTCTTAAAAAGTCTAATTGAACTCTCTGATTAATTAGCCAATAGATTCCGTGTCGTAGCACGGAATGACGAAAGTACCGTCACTCTCAGCTTGACTGGGAGTCTAATTTATGATTTATTCAAAGGGTTCAATTATAAAAATATTATTTTCTCTTCCAAACACTAACTTCTGAAACACTATGCTGAAACTTTCTAGCTGTCTCTTTTATAACAAATTCTAAGTCTTGAGTATGGATAAGTTCAAAATTCTTTTCTAAAATCCCTTTTAAAGAATCTAGAGTTTTCACTTCACCTCCACTACTATCTCTATACCCACCAAGCCAAAACTCTTTTTTAGTTGAGCTCTCTTGCCAAGTATATGGTGAAGTTAAAATTAAAATTCCATCACTGTTTAATCTTTCATGTATAGTATTTAAAAATAGTTTTGGATTATAAAGTCTGTCAATTAGATTTGTTGCCATAATTGTATCAAATGAGTTAAAATTTGGTTTTAAATTACAAGCATCCCCTTGCCAAAAAGAGATTTTGTCTTTTACTGATTCATAACCCAACTCTAAAATAGTTAGTTTTTTATTTGTGTATACCTCACCCTCTTCATAAGAGTGAAAAGCAACATAACCATCATCTTTTAACCTTGAACCAACACCTATAAATCTAACAGAAAAATCTATTCCAACTACCTCATCAAAACTCTTTGCTAACTCAAAGGTAGTCCTACCTGTTGCACAACCTAAATCAAGTACTTTTTTAGAATTTTGTGAAAATTTTACTGCTATTTTAGCTGTCTCAATAGCAAAGTTTTTAACTCCAAAGTGTTCATCTCCATATTGAAATTCACAGTACTGAGAAACAATCTCATCACTCTCATAGATACTATCTTCATTCTCATGGCTTGCATCTGAAATAACATATCTAAAACCAGCAAACTGAGGAAAATGTTTTCTAAAAGCATAACGGGAATGTTTCGTTATCATATTTCCATTACTAGCCCAAGATGAACCAAGGATGAGTGAGTGTTTGTTGTCAAAAGTTGGAGTTGAGAAATCATCATATGCTGGATGTATTTCAAAACCTTTAAATCCATGAATCGCTGTTCTGCTCCACTGCCAAACATTTCCTACAACATCATATATACCATTAAAACTAAACTCATTTACAGGACATGAACTTGAGAAGTGGTAAAAATTTAGATTTGCCCTACTCTCATGAAACTCTGGTAAATCTTCTAAGGCTGCAAAATTATAAATAGCCCTGTATTCTGCTTCACTTGGAAGTTTATATGTAACACCATCTCTTTTACTTTTGTATCTACAAAACGCTTCTGATTCAAGTGCGTTTACCTCAGCTGGCCAATCTTGTGGCATATCTATTAGTTTATCAAGAGTTCTATATCTATACTCACTACCCTCTTTTACCCAAAAAACTGGATATTTAGCTTTAGATATCTCTAGAAATTTTTTACCCTCATCATCCCAGTAGTCACCATTTTTATATCCGCCATCTTTTACAAATTCCATAAATTCAGAATTACTTACAAGATACTTAGATGTTTTAAAATCACTTACTTTTTCTTCATAAGTGCCATATTCATTATCCCAACCATATAGATGGTGAGGATGACTTTTTCCAAGTTGAACATTTTGAGCATCTATATGAAACATCTCATTTCTAGGAGCATCCCCGCTATGAGTGCAGGCTTTAAACTTTTCTACCTCTTTAACAAACTCAAGTGGCATCTGTCGATGAAGCACAAGTGAAGTCTCTATATGAATTCGTTCATGCTCTATCCCCATTAAAATAATCCACATATCACTATCAAAAGTTATAGGAAGAGTTAAAGGCATATTTGTAATCAAGTCATCAACTAATACTCTTATTTGATTTCTATACTCTCTAACTTCTGAGACTTTTGGCCAAGCATAGTTTTGAGCATCAACATCATCCCAAGACATTTCATCAACACCAACAGCAAAAATAGCTTCAAGTTCTGGGTTAATTCTTTCTTTTATAACTTTCATATTTACAAGTTTGTTTACATAAAAAGTAGCAGTATGACCAAAGTAAAATATCATAGGATGACGAGTTAGCTCTGAGTACTTATAAAAAATATCATCATCTTTTAAAACTTCAAAAACTGACTCATAAAGATCACAAGTATTATGAAAATACTCTCTAATCTCCTCTCTTTTTGCTTTTACATCATCACCATCAAGTGTTACTGGATATAAACTATATTTGCTCACATGTAGCCTTTAGAATTTAAATTGTCGTATTGTATCTAAAGGTATCTTTGAGGCTTAAAAAATATATTGATTTACGATTTAAAGTAAAAATTTCTACAATAGTAGTATAATTTTCTCTTATAATAAAAGTATTAACTTCATATTATAATTATAATTTAAGAATAATGAAAGTACAATGAAAATACCAAAAAATATTATAATTTATTATAATAAAGGTATATTGCAAATAATTTTATATCATTTCAACTATTTGTATACTTTATTTAAAAAGGAATTATTATAAAATATCAAATAATTTTATCATTATTTATAATTATTTTTATATTGCCCAACAAGCTTTTAGCAATAGATGGAATGCATTTAGGACTAACAGCTGCTGGTGTTTCAGGAGGTGCTATATGTGTGTTTTGTCATACTCCTCACTCTTCAAACAATGGAATAAGCCCAATTTGGAATAAAGGGACAAGTCCAACTACTTTTACAATGTATGGTACAACAATGGCTGGAACACAAACTGCAGCTCAACCATTTGGTGAATCTTTAGCATGTTTAAGTTGTCATGATGGAGTTAGTGCGATGAATGCTGTTATAAATGCTCCAGGTTCTGGAAATCAATCAGATTATGCTGCTAATTCTTTGGCTGCAGGTACATATTTATTAAATAGCAATAGGAGTACATTTAAAGATGTTATGGTACCAAGTGCTACTAAAGCTGTTGGCTATAATGGATTAAATGATGATCATCCTATATCTATAGAATATATAGAAGGTAGAGGTGGTTTAAAACCAACTAGTACTCCTTTAGTTAATTGGCGTGGAGCAGAGACTATAAAAGATTTACTTCGTGGTCCTGGTAAAAAATATGTTCAATGTTCTTCATGTCATGATCCTCATGATGATTATAATGGTTTATACAAAAGAGCTGCTACGTTTAATGGTAGTGGATTATGTATGGGTTGTCATAGTAAATAAAAATACTGTATATTTATAATTAAACAAACTATTTTATATTTTGTTATAATCTTAATATGAAACTTTCCCATAGTAACTTACTAAACTCTTTTTTAAACCTACTTCATACATATACAACACGAACAAGCTCAAATTTAGCTTTTCATGTAAATGATTATAAAAAAAATGTTATAAAAAATCATGAGTTATTAGCAAAAAAATTAAATTATGATTTTAAAAAACTTGTTTACATGAAACAAATTCATTCTGATATTGTACATATTGTAAATGAAGATGATAATTTCAATAATCCTCCAACTTGTGATGCTCTTATAACTGACAAAAAAAATATTCCCCTTATGGTTATGGTTGCTGATTGTTCCCCTATTTTATTTTATGATGATGTTAAAAAAATTATTGCTGTTGCTCATGCTGGACGTGCAGGAGCATTTAAAAATATAGTTAAAAATGTAATTGATTGTTTTGTAAACAAATATGATTCAAATCCAAAAAATATTTTGGTATCTATTGGAGCAAGTATAGGTAGTTGTTGCTATGAAGTTGGAAGTGAAATATATGATGAAGTTAAAAAGCTTTATTTAGAATATTCAATCCTAAAAAAAGAAAATAATTTCTACCTTGATATCGGTAAAATTTTAAAATCACAACTTTTAGAATTAGGAATTAAGAAAGAACATATAGAGATAAGTGATGAGTGTACAAAATGTAATAGTGATAAATATTTTTCATATAGAGCTGATTCAAAATGTGGAAGATTCGCAGGAGTATTAATGCTTAAGTGAGTATTTAATATTTTATGTTAAGCTTCTCACGAAATTAACAAACAAGGAAAATCATGTTAAAAAAATACTTTGTACTAATGATAATTAGTATACTAACTGCTTCAACTCTATTTGGTGCCACACCTAAAAACCCACCATTTTTAATACTTGGAAAAATTCCTCACTATGTAGGAATGCTCAAAGATAATTGGGATAATGAAAAACTAGCTTTAAATGAAAAACAGAAAGAAAAACTTTTAAAAGTTCGTAAAAATACTATAAAAAAAGTTATGAAGCTGAAAAAGAGACTAGTTAATCTTGAACTAGAGGTTGCTGACAATGTTCTATCTGGAAGTACTCCCCAAGAGCTTCAAGAAAAACTAAAAGTGATAGCTAAGTATAAAATCAAAGCTACAACTGCACATTTAAATTGTGCTTATAGAACTCAACAAATTCTTTCTAAAGAGCAACTTATTACTCTTAAAAAATTATCTAACTAACTCTTTAACTTTTTTAGCTAACTGCTCGGGTAGAAGTCCTAAAGACTCCTCTACCTGCTTAGTATTTCCATGAGTTATAAATCTATCTTCATACTCAAAACTCTCAAGTTCTACATCTGAAATCTTCTCTCTTGCTAAAAATTCTAAAATTGCAGAACCAACGCCACCCATTTTAGAGCTATCTGAAAAAATAAACCATTTTTTATGTTTAGTACTTAAATCTTTTAACTTCTCTTCATCGAGTGGTTTTACAAAACGAAGATCTAAAATACTTACATCTTGCTCCATCAATTCTGCTGTTTCATAAGCACGACCCACTCCATTTCCATAACCTATAAAAAGTATATCACTATTATTTGAGCGAAGTAGTTGTGATTTTGCTAACTCAAAAGACTGTGATTGAGGTAAATTTGTTTGAGTAAAAGAACCTCTTGGATAACGAAGAGAACATGGATGTTCATACCCAGCTGCAAAAGCCATAGCTTGATGAAATGATTTTTCATCTCTTGGAGCAAAAAGAGTCATATTTGGGATAGCTCTTAAAAAACTTATATCAAACACTCCTTGATGCGTCTCTCCATCTTCACCAACAATTCCTGCACGATCTAGTGCAAAAACAACTGGTAAATCCATTAAACATGTATCATGAATTATTTGATCATATCCACGCTGTAAAAATGTAGAATAGATTGTACAAAATGGTTTAAAACCCTCTTTTGCTAAAGCACTCATTGAAGTTACAGCATGTTGTTCTGCAATAGCAACATCCCAAAATCTATTAGGATACCTCTCCATTAACTCACTTAGACCTGTTCCACTTGGCATGGCAGCAGTTGAACCAACTATTTTTTCATTTTTATCAGCTAAATGTAGTAAAGCTTCTGTATAAATTTGTGTAGCACTTTTTAAAGAGCCTTTTTTTGAAGAGTTTCCACTGTCTATATCAAATGGACCAACACCATGCCACCTCTCTTCTTTACCTTCAGCAATACTATAACCTTTGCCTTTAAGTGTTTGAGCATGAACAAGTACAGGCTGTTTTA
>JAFLJV010000251.1 GCA_022712845.1 Sulfurimonas sp.
TTCAGAATGACAAACACTTGGCTAAGAATGACAAACACTTGGTTCAGAATGACAAACACTTGGTTCAAAATGACAAACACCGTCACTCTCAGCTTGACTGGGAGTCTAAATAAAAAAGAAGGAATGAAGCTTTGCTTTACCTAGTAGAACACTTTTACTCTATACAAGGTGAGGGCAAGTATACAGGTGTGCCATCACTCTTTTTCCGTTTTGGAGGGTGTAATATGAAGTGTGAAGGTTTTGCATGTGAAGAAATTGCTCCTGATGGTATAAAGGTTGTAGGTTGTGATACAGTTTATGCAGTAAACAAAGAGCATTTTTCTCACAACTGGATACCTATAAATAACTCAAGTGAACTTTTAAGTATTTTTAACCATTATGAGTTACCACCACATGTTGATATTGTTTTAACAGGTGGAGAACCACTTATATATGCAAGTGAACCGATCTTTATAGATTTTTTAGAAAATTTACATAAAAGAGGGCATAAAATTACTTTTGAGACAAATGGTTCTTTATCTGTTGATTTTGACAAGTATCCAATTTATAAAGAGTGTATTTTTGCTTTATCTATAAAGCTATCAAATTCACATGAGTCTTTAAACAAAAGAGTTAAAGGTGATATTATATACTCAATTGCAATAAATGCTTCAGAGGCTTTTTTTAAGTTTTCTATTGACGCAGAATCTATAAACTTGGGTTTAGAAGAGGAGATTTCAGAAATAATAGTACATGCCCCAAATATTAAAGTGTATTGTATGCCCCTTGGTGGGAGTAAAGAAGAGGTTGATAAAAATACAGAGCCATTAATAGAGTTTTGTAAAGCAAAAGGTTATAATTTTAGTGATAGATTACATATACGAATTTGGGATCAAAATAAAGGTGTTTAGTAGATGATTATCAGAAAACTTTTTAAATTTGAAAATGCTCATATTGTAAGGGGCTGTTCTACTGTTCGTTGTAGAAGTTCTCTTCATGGACATTCATACAAAGTTGAGCTTTTATTTGAATCAAATTTTTTAGACAATGGACAGATGATTTATGATTTTGGTTTAATGAAACAAAATATGAAGGCTCTTATTGATAGTTTTGATCACTCTGTAACAATTTGGAGTGAAGATGATAAAGAGTATATAAAAGATATGAAGAAATACTCACAAAGATGGGTAGAGCTTCCAGTATCTCCATCATGTGAACAATTTTCTCGTGTGATATTTCTTATGATAGATAAGCTTTTAAAACTAACTTCAACTATAAATGGCGAAAAAGAGGTAAAACTAAACAGTGTAATCGTGCATGAAACAGATACTGGGTATGCACAAGCTTTTAGAGATGATGCGTATTCTAAAAATATGGGTGAAATCAATCTAGATGATATAATATTTTCAAGTGAGGTTAAAAATGACTGGAGTGATAGTAATCTTTGGCAAAAAATAATTACAGGAGAGAGTTTTATAAACCCTCCTAGTGTTTAAGTTATATCCACTTACTTAAGTGGACTTCTTGCATAACCTAGATTCTGAAACAAGTTCAGAATGACGGAAGTTCGAGTGTGTCGTCATTCCGTGCTTGACACGGAATCTAGTTTTTAAGGTTATGCAAGAAGTTTAATCTCTTGTTCACAACTAATTAAATTTATTGGCAGCTCACTTGTAAAACTAAATCTAGTAGGAAGTATTTTTACACTACTATTTTCTTCAATAAAATCACAATTTTCATCTACAATAATATAAGAGTTTGAAGTTGCAAGTGGAGACACCATTCCAGGAGCGAATTTTTTGTATGGATTAAAAGTGAGACCATCAAAAAAACCAGGGATTAAAGTTCTTCTTCCTAGTTTTAGTTTATAATCATTTTTCAATCTTGTATGAATACAATTTAAATACTTATCTTTATTACCACTTAATGAAAGGATGATACTTTGTCCAAAGAGTTCAAAATTAAGAGCTGCTGCAAGAGGATTTCCAGGAAGATTTAGTACTAAAGTCTCTTTAACTTTTCCAAAAGTTGTTGGTTTTCCAGGTTTTATCTCTATTTTATCAAAAAATATCTCATAATTAAATGCTGAAAAAGCCTCTTTTGTAAAATCTGCATCACCAACACTAATACCACCAGATGTTATGATTAAATCACTGTCTAAGGCACTTTGTATATGAAGATGGATATCTTCAAGCGTATCATTAGCTGTACCAATAAAATCAACTTCACAGCCAAGCTCTAATGCTCTTGAGAGAAAAGTTGGGGTGTTTGTATTATAAAGTTGATAAGATTCAACATTTTGGAAATGCATTTTAAGTTCATTTCCAGAAGCAAAAACAGAAATTTTAGGTTTTTTATACACTTTTATATGGCTAATACCTTGTGATGCAAGTAAAGTGATATGGTGAGCACAAAGTTTTTCTCCACTTTTAAGAAGTAAAGTATCACTTTTTATATCTTCACCAAGAAAACGAATATGTCTGTTTTTTTGAAGGTTAGCAGGTAAAGTTATGCTAACTTCTGAACCTTGAGTAGATTCACTATTATTGTTTAAATTTACGTCCTCAATAGGTACGATACATTCACATCCAGTAGGAATTTTGGCACCAGTCATAATTTTTATTCCATATCCTGATTTTAACTCCTCACTTGAGTTGTCACCAGCAAAAATAGTATGATTTACTTTTACACATTTACCAGAATCTTCTAATTTTACAGCATATCCATCCATAGCAGAGTTGTCATAAGGTGGTAAGTTATGTGAGGCGATAATATCTTGTGATAAAACCATCCCTAATACTGATTCAATTGGTAATATTTTTAAAGATGTTTTTTTGGTATTTTTATACACATGACTTAGTGCTTTTTCTATTGTGATAGCCATTTTATTCCTCAATTTTACTAAGTTAGTTTATTTGTTATCATATTATAGTAAACTTTCACCATGAATGGAATAAATGAAATGTATGATATGGGTATTGTTACACATAATTATGGTGTAATATTTATGCTGATGGTGATTTTAATTAATGTTTTTATACTTTTACGTGCAAAAGATGTAAAAAGTTATAAAAGAACTATGTTGCTTTTTAACCCTATTGGTCAAACTGCTATCGGTGTTGTGATTTTTACTGGTATTATAATGATGGCAGCAAAACATTTAGAGTTTGATGCACCAAATGTAGCTATGATAATTTTTGCTATAGCAATAATATATTTGGAAGTAAAAAGAAGTTTAAAATTAAAATATTTAAGTGAAAAAGAAGATGGTGTTTTAGCTGCACATAAAACTTTTGCTTTAAAGGTTTTTGCCCTTGAAGTATTTGCAACAATATCAATATCATTGTGGATGTGGATTTGATATATCTTTTTGATGATGAAGCAGGTTGTCAAACTCTTCATATCAAAGGTGATTTATATAAGTACTTGATTAAAGTTCGTCGTCATGATGAAGGGGATGAGCTTTTTTTTCGCTCAAGAGAAAATCTACAAATACTACATAAATATAAAATTGATCATATTCAAGCAAGAGGCATAGAGTTGAGTTTAATCTCTTCTAATAAAGAAGAAGTTAAAAGTGGTAAACCTCTACATATAGCTTGGTGTATTATTGATTCTAAATCAATTGAGAAAATTTTATCATCACTTTGTGAAATAGGGGTGCAGAAGATATCTTTTATCTCAAGTGATAGAAGTCAAAAAAACTTTAAACTAGATTTTAAAAGATTTAATCGAATATTAGAAGCTTCTATGCAACAAAGTGGGAGAAGTTCTTATATAGAGTTTGATACATACGATTCAATTAAAGATTTTATATATGAGTTTCCAGCTACAAAAGTATTTGATTTTTGTGATAAAGTTTTACAAAATAGTGCAGATTTTAAAACTGTTTTGATCGGCTGTGAGGGTGGTTTTAGTGATAAAGAGAGAAAACTACTTTCATCTTTAGAAGTTTTTAGACTAAATACTCCTATGGTTTTACGCTCAGAGAGTGCTGTTATAGCAGTGGCAAGTAAAATATTATTGTAACTTAAGATAAACTTTGCTATAATCGCAATTCCAAAAATCCGCACCCATACGGATTAAAAAAATATATAGATATTTGTAAATTACCAAGTATCAAAAGGCAAAAAAATGAAAAAAGATCTTCACCCTAATTTAGTAACTTGTGCTGTAACATGTGCATGTGGAAATAGCTTTGAAACAAAAAGTGAGCAAGATTCATTAAGAATTGATATCTGTAATGAGTGTCACCCATTTTTTACTGGTTCTGAGAGAATGGTAGATACTGCTGGTAGAATTGAAAAATTCAACGCTCGTTACGCTAAAAAATAATATACAAAGCTAAAGCTTAAGTATATAACTAGATAATAATTTGCTTACATTAATTCCAACCCCAATTGGAAACATAAGCGATATCTCACTTAGAGCGATTGAAGCTCTAAGTACCGCTGACATACTACTTTGTGAAGATACTCGTGTTACAAAAAAACTAATCCATATTTTAAAAGAGCGTTATAACACTACTTTTAAAGAAAATCAAGAATTCATCTCACTTCATTCCCATAACGAAACAGAATTTATTCAAAAACTTGACCCATCTTTTTTTGATAAAAATATTATATACGCAAGTGATGCAGGGATGCCAGGTATTAGTGATCCAGGACAAGCTCTTGTTAAGTATGCTCAAGAAAATTCTATAGAGTATGATGTACTTCCAGGTGCAAATGCTCTTTTAACTGCATTTGTAGCTAGTGGATTTATTGAAACAAAAATGTTATTTTGGGGATTTTTGCCACATAAAGGCAAAGATAGAGCAGCCTCACTTCAAGGTGCTTTAAATAGTGGGTTTACAACTATTATATATGAATCGCCGCATAGATTAGAAAAGTTTTTAAATGAAGTAGATAAAGAGAGTCCAGAGCGAAAAATATTTTTAGCAAAAGAGCTTAGTAAAAAATATCAAAATTATTTTTTCGGAACAGCTAAAAATATTTTAGAAAAAATCTCTAATAATATTAGAGGTGAATGGGTTGTGGTTATTGAAGCGTCATCTCACCATAATGAGAGTGCTGTTAGTCAAAGAGATATATTAGAACTTGATTTACCTAAAAAAACTCAAGCAAAACTTATTAGCAAAATAACAGGGGAAAATACTAAAGCTTGTTATCAAAGATTATTAAATATATAACAAAAAACTCCCTTAATATACATTTTTAATTTTTTTTAGATAGAATGTCTTCATGTTAATTTATGCAAAACAACCAATAAATTATATTATTAAAAATCATCCAGACAGAATAAAGACTCTGTACCTTGCAAAAGAGATAGAGAAAAAAGAGTATTCTCGTTTGATGAAAATGAATTTCGAAATTAAAAGAATTCCATCAGATGCTGCTGGAAAAATGTGTAAAAATGCTTCTCATCAAGGTATATTGGCAGAAGTTTCTGAATTTAAACTACATGATTATCAATCATTTTTAGGTTGTGAATTTGTTTTAGTTTTATCAGGGTTGACAGACATTGGAAATATTGGAGCTATTGTAAGAACAGCTTATGCTCTAGGTATTGATGGAATTATTGCATGTGGAGTAAAAAAACTTCCTTTTGAGGCAATTTTGCGTACAAGTACAGGTGCTTTGTATGATATGCCATTTGCACTAGAGACAAATGTTCATAACGTGATGAATGATTTAAAAATGTCTGGCTTTACTACATATGGTGCTGATATGAATGGTACAGATATAAGAAAGACTCAAATAAAACAAAAAAGAGCCATCTTTTTAGGTAGTGAAGGAGAAGGTTTAAGTTCTCGCGTGATTTCAAAACTTGATAAAGTAGTAAGTATAAAAATGTCACATCAATTTGACTCTTTAAATGTAAGTGTTGCTGGAGGTATTTTAATGGATAGGATGAGATTATGAATAAAGGTTTGAAAAAATTAAAAAGTATTGGTTCCCAAAAAATTCATGAAACAACACATATATCAAAGGCACATGTACAAGCCATTTTAGATGAAAAATTTGATAATCTGCATAGTGTTCAACTCGCTGGTTTTGTCTCTATTCTTGAGAGAGAATATGATATAGATTTAAGTGAATTAAAAAATAATGCTATTTTATATTTTAATGAAAATATACAAGAGGACTTAGAAGAAAAAAATGTAAATGTATTTATTTCTAAAAATAATACAAAGCCGCTAATATTATTTGTAGGTATTATCATTATCTTTTTAATTATCTTTTCATCAGTAAATTTTCTTTCAGAAGACACCAATGTAACTCAAGTAGTTAAAATTGATAATAGTGTTATAGAAAAAAAACAGAATAATTTTAAAGTGGAGCAAGAAGTTCAAAATATTATAGAAGAAAAAATAGAGTTAGAAGAAAAAATAGAGATTGAAAATAAAGATAATAGTAAACAAAATGTAGTTGAAGAACCTCAAGATAAAAATGAAACTTTATCTTTTAATATTACTCCAGAGAGAGAAGTGTGGATGGGTTATATTGATTTAAGTACACACAAAAAATATCAAGAAATATTCACAGAAGAATTTTCTATAGATCCTAAAAAAGATTGGCTTTTAGCATTTGGACATGGAAATATAAATATAGAAATAAATGGTATTATAAAAAAATTTAAAAATCCAAAAAATATAAGATTTTCATATATCGATTCACAATTAATAGAGATAAGTCTTGAAGAATTAAAAATTTTAAATAAAGGTAATAGATGGTAAAAATATTTCTAATTTGTTTGTTATTTTTTTCTTTTTCCTTTGCAGAAGAAACTCAAAAAGCAGATAAGAAAGAGCTTTTAATTCAAAAAATTAAAAGTTTAATTGATCCAGCAGTATTTGTTAAAGATAAAGCGTATATAGATATTATATTTTCACAGAAAGAGGATTATTTTACTAAAAATGGATTAATTGATTCTGTAAAAGTGATTCAGACTTTAAAAGAAAATGGTATTTTAAAACTATTTTTTAAAAAGCCAAGAGAGATAAGTATTAGTTTTAAAACAGAGGGCAGACCTCTGTTTTTTGTAAAAATAATGAGTGATAGTCTAAGAAATATTGGTTATTATAGATATGTTACAGAAGAGTCTAATTTAAAAAATTCTGAATTTACATGGAAAATTAATTTAACTTCTGAATATGCCGCAGACCCACTAGTTTTAAGCATAGAATTAAATAAAAGTGGATGTAAAATAGTAGATATTATACGTGATTCAGCGACTGATTGGACATATATTATTGATATGAAAGATGCAAGATTAAATACTAAAGTTTTAGAAGATGCAAAAGAGCTAAAATTAAAAAGATCTTTATACTCTTATTGGCTTGATGTTTCTAAAATTAAAAGATTAAGAATCTCTAGTTCATATAGAAATAGTTGGTATCCTTACATCGCTTATTATGATAAATCTTTAAATCTTTTAAGAGTTATTAAAAGAGATACAAAAAGAAGAAGAATGACCTTAAATATGAAAGAAAATACTCACTACTTAAAAATTTCAGACATATATACTCTTAAAAATATTAAAGATGCTCTTATTTTAACTCCAATGGGTGAGAGATAAAAAACATCTCTTATCTTGTCATAAATATTTTACGCTAAAATACCACTTATAATAAAATCAGGAATTTTGATGTTTGATGAGATACAATTTGAAAAAATGAAAAGACTGCCAAAGTATGTATTTGCTGAGGTAAATGATTTAAAAATGGCTCAGCGTAGAGCAGGTGCAGATGTTATTGATTTTTCTATGGGTAATCCTGATGGAGATACTCCTGAGCATATTAGAGAAAAACTTGTTGAATCTGCAAAAAAAACAAAAACACATGGTTATTCAACTTCAAAAGGTATTCCTAAACTTTTAAAAGCAATTGCAGATTGGTATGAGAGAAGATATGATTGTGTATTAGATCCTCAAACTGAGTGTGTTGCAACAATGGGCTCTAAAGAGGGATATGCTCACTTAACATATGCTATTACTAATCCTGGTGATGTAGCTGTTGTTCCTGATCCAACTTACCCTATTCATGAGTTTTCTTTTATTTTAGCTGGTGGAAATGTTGTAAAGTTTGGTATAGAGTTTGATGAGCATTATAGAATTGATGAAGATAAATTTTTTCAAGATTTAGAGCGTGTTTTTAAAGAGAGTTCCCCACAACCAAAATATGTACTAGTAAACTTTCCCCATAACCCAACAACAGCAACTGTTACACCTGAATTTTATGTAAGATTAGTTGCTATGGCAAAAGAGAAAAGGTTTTATGTGATTTCTGATATAGCGTATGGAGATATCACTTTTGATGGCTATAAAACACCATCAATCATGAGTGTTCCTGGTGCAAAAGATGTTGCAGTTGAAAGTTTTACGCTATCAAAATCTTATAATATGGCAGGTTGGCGTGTTGGTTTCTTTGTTGGAAATAAAAAGCTTATTGGTGCATTACAAAAAATTAAGTCATGGTTAGATTACGGAATGTTCACTCCTATCCAAGTTGCAGCAACTGTTGCACTAAACGGAGACCAGCAATGTGTGCAAGATATAACTGATAAATATAACCATCGTCAAGTTGTTTTACTTGAAGCGTTTGATAGAGCTGGTTGGCATATAAAGAAGAATGAAGCAAGTATGTTTGTGTGGGCAAAACTTCCTAAGTGTGTAGAGCATTTGGGTTCATTAGAATTCTCAAAAAGACTCCTTGTAGAAGCGGGTGTTGCAATGGCTCCAGGAATTGGCTTTGGTGCTTATGGTGAAGGGTGGGTTCGTATAGCTCTTATAGAAAATGATAACCGCATCCGTCAAGCAGCTAAAAATATAAAAGAATTTTTAAAACAGTTTCAATAAAACTGTCAAATTAGATCCTGAATCAAGTTCAGGATGACAAATAGCCGTCGTTCCGTGCTTGACACGGAATCTCAGGATGTCAATAATGGAGAATAGATGATAAAAGTTGGAATAATAGGTGTTGGAACTGTTGGAACAAGCGTAGTTCAGATTTTAAAAGATAATGCTGATGTGATTTCTGCTCGTGCTGGTGTAGATATCTCTGTAAAAAGTGGAGTTGTAAAAAATCTTTCTAAAGATAGAGGTCTTGATATAGTAATAACAGATAATGTAGACGATATTTTAAATGATAGTGAGATTGATATTGTAGTTGAGCTTATGGGTGGAGTTGAAGAACCTTTTGAAGTTGTTAAACGTGCATTAAATAATGGAAAAGCTGTTGTAACTGCAAATAAAGCACTTTTAGCTTATCATCGTTATGAATTACAAGCTATAGCTAAAGATATTGCATTTGAGTATGAAGCAAGTGTTGCTGGTGGTATTCCTATTATTACTGCTCTTCGTGATGGTTTATCTGCTAATCATATTGAATCAATCATGGGAATCATGAATGGTACTTGTAATTATATGATGACTAAAATGACTAATGAGGGTGTAGCTTATGATGATATTCTTAAAGAATCTCAAGAGTTAGGTTACGCTGAAGCTGATCCATCTTTTGATGTTGGTGGTTATGATGCTGCTCATAAACTTTTGATTCTTGCTTCAATCGCTTATGGCATAGATGCAAAACCAGAAGATATTTTAATTGAGGGAATTGATAATGTTACCCAAGATGATATAGCATTCGCAAAAGAGTTTGGTTATGCCATTAAACTTTTAGGGATTGCAAAAAAAGATGGCAATGAAGTGGAGTTAAGAGTTCATGCTTGTTTAATCTCTCAAGATGAGATGATTGCTAAAATAGATGGTGTTATGAACGCTATCTCTGTTGTTGGAGATAAGGTTGGTGAAACACTTTATTATGGTCCTGGTGCTGGTGGTGATGCTACTGCGTCTGCTGTAGTTGCAAATATTATAGATATTGCAAGAAGTGGAAAATCTACACCAATGCTTGGATTTGATAGACCAATGGAAGGGAGTAAATTAACTTTAAAGCCAACAGCAAATATAGAGTCAAAATATTACCTTCGTATAAATGTATCTGACAAAGCAGGAGTACTTGCTAAAATTACTAAACTTTTTGAAGAAAATAATATTTCAATTGAAACAATGCTACAACGCCCATCATCACTAGAATCAGCAAATCTTCTAATTTCTACACACATAGCGTATGAGAGAGATATTCAAGCAATGATAAAAGAGATAAAAGTATTAGATTTTGTAAATTCAACTCCTGTTATGATTAGGATAGTATAAGTAATTGGTTTGAAAATCTTAATTACAGGTGCAAGTAGTGGTATAGGTGAAGGTTTAGCAAGAGCTTATGCAACACCAAATAATGAACTTATTTTACTTGCAAGACGGGAAGAAAAATTACAAAAATTACAAGCAGAATTAATTCCACAAGCTAAAAGTGTAAATATAGTTATAGCTGATGTCTCAAAATTTAAGATACTTCAAGAAAAAATCAAAAAAATCGGTGTTGTTGATATAGTTATATTAAATGCTGGTATATCTATAGGTCACTCATTAGAGATAACTCCTTTTGAAGACTTTAAAAGACTTTATGACGTAAATTTACTTGCAAATCATGCAATCTTAGAAGTACTTTTACCACTTTTTAAAGCTAGAAAAAATGGTAAAATTGTTTTTATTTCATCTCTTGCCTCACTTGTTGCTATGCCAAGTTCAAAAGCATATAGTTCATCAAAAAGAGCATTAAACGCATATGCAGAATCTATAAGATATAAATATAAAAATGATGGTATAAAAGTTATAAATATATTACCTGGATTTATTCAAAGTGAGATGACTGATAAAAACAAATTTAAGATGCCATTTTTACTCTCAAATGAAGAGGGCGTTAAAAAAATTTATACCGCAATTGAAAAAGAGAAACGTTTTTATCCATTTCCTCTTAAATTTTATTTAATCATAAAAATTTTCAACTTACTTCCACAATTTTTAAGAGATAAAATTGTAAACTCTCTTTATTAAAATCAGGAAGCAACCAATGGAAGATGTTCAAACGATAGATAGTGTATGTACTTATTGTGGAGTTGGTTGTGATATAGCAGCTCATGTAAAAGATAATAAAATTTTGAAAATTTTTGCTCACCCAGATGGAGTGGTTTCTCAAGGAAAACTTTGTATAAAAGGTAAGTATGGATTTGATTTTGTTGATTCAAAAGAACGTTTAAGAATTCCAAGAATTAGAAAAAGTTTTCTTGAAAAAAACCCAGTAATCAAAGAGGCTATAAGTTCAGCTTTAGTAGATTTTGATGATACTTGGTATGAAACTGATTTAGATTCTGCAACAACTGCTGCTTCTATGAAGTTACAAGAGATTAAAGAAAAATATGGTTCTAAAAGTATTGCATCTTTAGGTGGAGCAAGAACATCATGTGAGAGTGTTTATCTACTTCAAAAATTTACACGCCACACTTTAAATTCTCCACATGTAGATAACTGTGCTAGAGTTTGTCATTCACCAAGTCTTACTGGAATGAAAAAAACTATTGGTGAAGGTGCTGCAACAAACCCTTATAATGATATTTATAATACAGAGTTTATGATTGTTATAGGTTCAAATACAACAGAAGCTCATCCTATTATTGCAAATCGTATAGTTGATGTAGCTCAAAAACATGATAATTTAGCTGTATTTGATGTTCGTGAAATTAAACTTCATAGATTTTCAAAATATAAAGCAATCATTCCACATGAAGCAAACTTACTTGTTTTAAATATGATTGCTTATGTTATTATAGATGAAGAACTTTATGATGATAGTTTTATTGCAGATAGAACTAAAGGGTTTGCAGAGTTTAAAGAAAAAATATTAAATGATCCATATGCAAATCCTAAATATTTCCAAGAGATTGAAGAGTATGAATATTTATCCAAAATGATTCCAAAAGTTGCTCGTGAATATGCTTTGAAAAAATCAATGATATTTTGGGGACTTGGAATTACTGAACATTTAGATGGCTCTTATGCTGTTATGGCAATAGTACATCTTTCTTTAATGACTGGAAATATTGGTAAAAATGGAGCAGGACTTATGCCTCTTCGTGGTCAAAATAATGTTCAAGGTGCATGTGATATGGGAATGTTGCCATATTTTGACCCAGATTATCAAACACCAAAAGAGATTGGTTTGATGACCCCTCAGTTAGTAGAGGAGATGTTAAAAGACAATATAAAAGCTGTTATTTGTGTTAGTGAAGATTTAACGCAAATTCATCCAAATTTAAATAAATTTGAAAAAGCGATGGATCACCTTGAATTTGTTATGGTTCAAGATCTGTTTATGATTGATACTACAAAAAAAGCTGACATAGTAATTGGAGTAAAATCAGCCTATGAAAAAACAGGTGTTTATATAAATGCTATGAGGAGACTACACCTTTCTCAGCCATTAGTGAAATCAGATTTACCAGATGACTGGGAAGTTATACAACAACTTGATAATAAAATGGGTGGAGATTATAATTATAAAAATTCAAATGAGATATGGGATGAAGTTAGAGAAGTAGCTTATCGCCGTTTTAGTGGAGCTTCATATACAAGGCTAGAGCGTCACCGTAAACGTGGGCTTCAATGGCCTGTTCATACAGAAGATACACCTATTTTACATCAACTAGATTTTAGAACGGATGATGGTTTAGGTGAGTTTAGTTATAATCAGTATAAACTTCGTGGAATGATTAAAGAGATTACATCTAAAACTTTAACTGGTTATCACTTAACAACTGGTAGAACTTTAGCTATGTATAATAATGCTTCACAAACGGTACAAACTCCTAGCTTACTCAAACGTTATAGCGAAGATATTTTACTTGTAAATGAAGGTGATGCAAGTGACTTTACATCAGATAGAGTTATTTTAAAAACTGAGTATGGTCAAACTACACCTTTAAAAATAAAGCTTACAAAAAAAGTACAACCAAAAACTCTTTTTATAACTTTTCACCATGCTGCGTCAAGAGTAAATGCACTTTTTGGAGATAAAAGAGATGAATTAATTTTAACTGCTGCTTTTAAATCGATAAAAGTTGAAGTTATTAACTGCTAAGAAGTAAATATTGAGTAGGTCTAAAGGAGATATCGCAGAGGAAAAAGCTACAAAATTTCTTTGTGAAATTGGTTTTAGTATTGTAGAAAGAAACTTTTATTCTCGTTTTGGTGAGGTAGATATTATTGCTATTAAAAATAAAGCTCTTCATTTTATAGAGGTTAAGAGTGGGTTGGATTATGAGAGTGCCATACAAAATATTACTAAAACTAAAATTTCTCGTTTAGTAAAAACAGCTCATATATATATGAAAAAAAATTCTCTTGATGTGGATTTTGTTTTTGATGCGGTGATTATTACACCTAAAAAAATAGAGTTTGTAGAAAATATAACTATTTAAGCATATAAGTCTAAGGTACCGCTGTTTTCAATAGCTTTTACTACTTTTAACTTAGATTCATTTTCTTGTAAAGCTTGTGTAGTATTTGGTGGGATATTAACAGCTTCTGTCTGCTTAGAATTATCTTTATCATCTGTACTTTCAGCATTTTTATTAGTATCTAATCTTCCAACCTGAACTTGACTTGAATAAGGTGATTGAAATATATAGCTATTAACTTGCATAACATCCTCCTTTTGTATTTAAGTGCCTGAGCATAATAAATGTCATATTTAACAATTTTTAAAAGGTTTAGTTTCAAGGCAAGCTTTAGTTGGCGATACTAGTATCGTTAACTAAAGCTTAACGCAGAAAATGAGCTTTTTAAAAGTTGCCCTTTGGGTGAGAAGATAAACTACAATATACTTCGTTTAAAATTCTTAAAGCTACTAGTAGCTCTTGCGAACTTTCGCCTTGTATCTTATAGTTTCTCCTCTCATTAAATATGACATTTATTATGCTCAGGCACTTATTCATATTATACTACAAAATAAAGAAGTAGAAGATAAAATTATTTTACTAATCTGATTGTTAATATATAATGATATAATTTTCTTAATTGAACCCTCTGAATAAATTATAAATTAGACTCCCAGTCAAGCTGAGAGTGACGATACTTTCGTCATTTCAAGCTGAGAGTGACGATACTTTCGTCATTTCAAGCTGAGAGTGACGATACTTTCGTCATTTCAAGCTGAGAGTGACGATGCTTTCGTCATTTCAAGCTGAGAGTGACGATGCTTTCGTCATTTCAAGCTGAGAGTGACGATGCTTTCGTCATTCCGTGC
>JAFLJV010000075.1 GCA_022712845.1 Sulfurimonas sp.
TGATATTTTTTTAGCATCAAAGATAGATCAAAGTCGTTCACAGATAGCTCAATTGATAAAAAAAGAATTTGTATATGTAGATGAAAAACCTGTCTCTCGTGCAGGTGTAAAGCTTAAAATAAATCAAAATGTAAAAGTAGAATTTCCGCAGGTAAATCCTCAACCAGCATTAGATATAGATTTTGATGTTGAAATTTTATATGAAGATGATGATGTTTTAGTTATTAATAAACCAAGTGGGGTTACTGTTCATCCAGCTCCAAGCGTAAAAGAAGCAACATTAGTTGATTGGTTAAAGCATAAAAATATTAGACTCTCTACAATAAGTGGAGAGGAGCGTCATGGAATAGTCCACAGACTTGATAAAGGAACTAGTGGAACTATGATAATTGCAAAAAATAATGAAGCACATGAGTTTTTGTCATCTCAACTACAAGATAGAAGTATGGGACGTTATTATCTAGCAGTTATAAATCCACCTCTAAAAGATGATATTACAACAATAGATAAACATATTGATAGAAATCCAAATAATAGACTTAAAATGGCTTGTATCAATAACAAAGGTAAAAATGCAAAAACAATGTTTAAATCACTCGCTCTTAGTAGTGATGAAAACACTCAACTTATAGCATGTAAACTCTTTACTGGAAGAACACATCAAATTCGTGTGCATCTAGAAACAATTAATCGCCATATCATTGGTGATCACATATATGCAATAAGCCCAAAACAAGAGAAATCGGAACGCATTTTGCTTCACGCATACATGATATACTTTATTCATCCAGTGAGTAAAGAAAAACTCTCATTTACTGCACCTTTTGATGCTTATATGAGTAAACATATAGATAAAAAATTTAATTTGGAGAGTATAAATGAAGTTATTGACACAGATAACATTATTAGTAGTTTCACTACTAATTCTTAGCGGTTGTGTTCCAAAGGTTACACCAAAGCCAGAAGCAATTATAGATGATACTTTACCTATTATTAAACTAACAAAAAATGGAACTATTGCTGATATGAATGCAATAGCACTAGAATGGAATTCTTATGATGATCAAAGAGTAAAAGGTGTTTATATTTATAGAATTGTGTTAAGTGAGGAAACAAAACCAAAAGATGAGTATTATGATACTGTAGATAATCGTTTTGCAACGCACTACCTTGATAATGATGTTACTCCTAGTTCAAAATATAGCTATTATTTTAAAACATTTAGTGATGAAGCAGAGTCAAGAAGAAGTATTGCAACTACTATAGAATCATTAGCCCTTATGGAATCAACAACTTGGATACACAGCATATCCAATATGCCAAGAAGTGCAAAAATTATTTGGAGACCACATACAAATCAAAAAGTTGAGAAATATAGTGTTCAAAGAAGAACTTTAGAATCTAAAGATTGGACAAATGTAGCAACTGTAAAAGGAAGATTAAACGCTGAGTATATAGATAAAAAACTTAAAGATGAGTTTACTTATATATATCGTGTTCGTTCAATAACTTTCGATGATTTAACATCAAACCCATCTCAAGAAGTAAATGTGATAACTAAAGCTTTACCAAATGAGCTAATTAATATTCAAGCTACAACAGATTTAGCGAAGAAAATAGAGATAACTTGGGAAAAAGCTACAATAATTGATTTTTCTCATTTTAATATATATAGATCATCTGGTGTTGCTGGAACTTATAAATTAATAGCAAAAAGAAGTAAGAATTTTTATCTTGATACAATTGAAAAAGATGCTAAGCAGTATTTTTATAGAGTTAGTACAATTGATAAAGATGGACTAGAAAGTATACATGATAATTATTCTATGCAAGGAACAACTATTGTTAAGCCAAAAGCACCGTCAGTAGTTGAGGCTAAGTTAGTTGATGGAATTATAAAAATATCTTGGCATAATTCAGATAGTAGAGTTGTAAGCTATATTGTTCAAAAAAAAGCTAAGAAAAATCTTTTTGAAAGTACTATAGAAGATTTTCAAAATATAAAAGGTACAGAGTTTATTGATCCTGAAATTCAAGTTGATACAGCGTATTATTATAAAATATATGGGGTAGATAAGAGTGGCGTTATATCAAATCCTAGTATTGAAGTTGAGATAAAAACTCCAAAAGAGTTATCAGCTCAGACATATAAAAATGTTAAAACTAGTACACTAAAAGTAAAAAATGTACCTATAGAAGATATAGGGCATAAAGAAGATGTTATTACACCAGTACTTGATTTTTAAAAAAATGGGAAATTAATGCCGCATTTACATATATCTAAGTTTAAAAATATTGAATTTCCATCACAAGAAGATGGAGTTTCCTTTAATTTTTTTGCAGACAATATAAATAATAAGGAAGAAAAATTAATCTCAGTAACCTTAGAAGATGATAATTTTTTTCTTCTTGTAAAAGAAGAAAAAGGAAGAAGTCTTTTAAAAACTGATAAATTAACTAGACCTGCATCTATTTATAATGTTCATAAAGCATTACTGGCTTATGCAAAAAAAGCAAAACTTGATATCATAGATTCAAATGTTGTACAAAGTCAAAAAAATATTCACCTTCAAGAGGTTACAGCCTTAAAAAATATAGAATACTTTGCTTCAGGTTTTTCTATTGATAAAGAAGTTAGAGTAGAGGTTGGTTTTGGTTCAGGTAGACATATTTTACATCAAGCAGCTCAAAATCCTGATATTTTATTTATTGGTATAGAGATACATAGACCATCAATTGAACAAGTTTTAAAACAAATAACAATTCAAAATCTTGATAATCTATATGTTCTTGATTATGATGCAAGACTTTTTATGGAGTTAATTCCATCAAATATAGTGGAAAAAGTTTATGTTCATTTTCCAGTTCCATGGGATAAGAAACCACATCGTAGAGTTATATCTACCTCATTTATACAAGAAGCTAGAAGAGTTTTGAAAATTGATGGACAGTTAGAACTTAGAACAGATAGTGAGAATTATTATGCTTATTCATATGAAACTTTTATATCTTTTAACAAAACTACTCTTAATATCAATAAGAATAAAGATATAGCCATAAATTCCAAATATGAAGATAGATGGAAAAAAATGGAAAAAAATATTTATGATATAACTATGATAAATGAAGAGGACTCACAAGAGTTATCTTTATCTGGTAATTTTAATTTTTCAGAGATTAGATTATCGTATGAAGATCTCATAGCATTACATAAGAAAACTCAAAAATTTGATGGAGGATTTATTCATTTTGAGAGAGCGTATAAACTTGAAGATGGAGTCATGCTTCGTATCTCTATGGGTAGTTTTGATAGACCAGAACATCTATATATAATCATAAAACAAAATAGTGCAAGTTATTTTCCATCACTTCCCCTAAAGTCAAAAAGTAATCTTCTTGCACATACATTTTTAGACAAGGTACTTCATGGATAAAGTTATAATAGCTAAAGATTTATCACTTTCATACTCTAATAGTGAAACAATTATTAATACAGTAAATTTTTCTGTAAATTCTGGAAGTTTTGTTTTTATTACAGGAGCTAGTGGAAGTGGAAAGTCAACACTTTTAAAATCTCTTTTTGGTGCGCTTAAACCTAAGCAAGGAAGTCTCGTTGTTGGTGGAGTAGAATTAAACAGTGTTTCACGCTCAAAGTTAAACTTTTTAAGACGACATATTGGAGTTGTATTTCAAGATTATAAACTTGTTAAAGAGTGGAATATTGAAAAAAATATAATGCTTCCACTTCTTATCAATGGGTATATAAAAAGTGTTGCTCAAAATCAAGTAGATAAACTTTTAAAACATGTAAGATTAAATCATCAAGCAGGGAAATACCCGCAAGAACTTAGTGGTGGTGAACAACAACGTGTTGCAATGGCTAGAGCACTTTCTCATAATCCTATACTTATTTTGGCTGATGAGCCAACTGGTAATCTTGATGATTACTCTTCAGAGCTTATTTGGAAATTATTAGAAGGTGCAAATGAGCAGTTAAAAACTACAGTAATTGTTGTTACACATCATATTCCTGAAACATTAAGTGTGAATTATAAACATTATCATATAGAATATGGGAGCATAAATGAGGTCAATTAAAAATCATCTCTCACTTGTTATAGCACTACTAAGTATACTATTTTCAATTCAGATTTTCTTTATAGTAGATAGAGCAATTGATGCATATAAAGATAATCTTACAAACAACTATTCAGTTATAGCAGTTAGTCAAAATAAATTGGATAATAATGTTCTATTAAGTATAAATAAAAATATTTTAAGTATAGAAGAGCTTTCCCCAGATAGTGTAATAAAAAGATTAAATAGTGATATGCAAAAGAAAAATGTGGAATTATTAAAACTCTCACTTCCTAAATTTTATAAAATAAATCTCAACTCTTATCCTAATCCCAAACAAGTGAACCAACTTACATCAGATTTATTAAAAAATAGCTCAATAACAAAAGTAGAAAATTTTTCACAAAATCATAAAACTACATATAAACTGCTACTTCTTTTTAAAAATGTTGTAATGATTTTTGCTTTAGTAGTTATAGTTGTGACTTTATTACTTATATTTAAAGAGCTTAAAATTTGGCAGTATAAACATAAGGAAAGAATGAATATTATGGGGCTCTTTGGAGCAGCTCTTTGGCTTCGCTCAGCTGTTCTTTTTAGATTGGCAATTGTAGATGCACTAATTGCTAGTTTTTTAGCCTTAGGGATATTTTTATATTTTTCATCATCACCGTGGGTGTTAGAGCAACTAGATACTATTGGCATAAGTATAGTAATTTTTAATCCAATCAATGATTTTGCAATTCTTTTAGGAATTGCTTTAGCAATTTCCATATTTTTAGCATCTATGATAGTTGTAGGACATAAAGAGGAAGTATGATTCGTTTATTTATAACTTTAATTTTTATTGCTTTATCTTTAGGGGCATCGAGCAGTACCGAAACTAAGATAAAAAAAACGAGCTCAAATATAAAATCATATTCTAAAAATCAAGAAAAAATAAATAAAAAAATGTCTCAGAATGCAAAAGCAATTTTAAAGCAAAAGAGAGTAATTCTAAAACAACAGCGATATTTGAAAAAATTAAAAAAAGAGCTTTTAGCAAAAGAAAACAATCATAAAGAAAATAAATATTTACTTCGAGAGTTGAAAAATTCTCAAACAATTTTAAAAGAAGATGGAGATAGCTTAGAAGAAGAACTTGCTTTTACAATAGCACAAAGTGTTTCTTTATCAATTATTTTAGAAGAGGAATACAGTGCAAGTGAGGAATCTCTTATAGAGTTTGAAGTTCTTAAACTTATGCTTAAAAATGCAAAAATAAAGATTAAAAAACTTAATGGAAAGTTTTATACTAACTCTCAAAATATCAAATTACTTAAAAAGAAAACCAATAAACTGAAAAAAGCAATTAAAATTATAGATATAAAAAGAAAAGATTTAATAGCTACACAAATAAAAAATAAAAAAGATTTAAAAAAGCTAAATACGGCAAAATTATCATATAAGAAAAAGCTAAAAAAAGTTCTAAAAAAACGAGATATACTTAAAAAAACTCTTGCAGATTTAAATATTATAAAGATTGATGAAGTTAAAAAAGCTAAAGAAGAAGCTGCCAGAATAAAAGCTTTTAATGCTAAAATTATACTTGCGGATAAAACTCTACCAAAAGTTAAAAAAGTAGGTAGTAGTTATAAAAGAACTAAAACAAAAAAATATAAAGGTAAAAAAACTATTGCTCCATTTAGTCCTTATACAATTACTAAAAGGTATGGAACATATACAGATCCTATATATGGCATAAAAGTTTTTAATGAATCAATATCTCTAAAACCAAGTAAAAAAAATACTAAAGTTAAAACTGTATTTAATGGTAAAGTTATATATGCTGCCAAGTCAGCAGTTTTGGATAAAATAGTGATAATTGAACATAGTAATGGACTCCATACTATTTATGCAAATTTGTCACAAATTTCACCAAATATTAAAAAAGGTAAAAAGATAAAAAAAGGTTATACGATAGGTCGTGTAAATGATGAATTAATTTTTGAAGTAACTCAAAAATCATATCATATAAATCCAATAAGACTTTTTCAGTAATTTATCAGATTTCTTATATAATAATTTTGTTATAATTGTAAGAAAATTAGGTAAAGAAAAATATGAACTTTATTCAAACTCGTGGATATGATAAAAGCAAACCTCAAAGTGTTACATTCTCACAGGCAATATTAAGTCCAATAGCCTCTTTCGGGGGTCTTTATGTACCAGAAGTATTGCCAAATTTAGGTAATGAATTTTTAAATAAACATTTAAATTCTTCATACAAAGATTTAGCAAAAGATATGTTAAATCGTTTTGAGATAGATATTGATAGTGATGTAATTGATGAAGCACTAGCTCTTTATGATAATTTTGATGATTCTAAAAATCCAGTTCCTGTTGTAAAAGTAAAAGAAAATCTTTATGTAAGTGAGCTTTATCATGGGCAAACTCGTGCATTTAAAGATATGGCACTTCAACCTTTTGGTGTTGTATTATCTTCAATCGCTCAAAAAAGAGATGAAAATTATTTAATACTTACTGCAACAAGTGGAGATACTGGTCCAGCTGCATTGGAGACTTTTAAAAATAAAGCGAATATTCAAGTGGTTTGTCTTTATCCTGATGGTGGAACTTCTGATGTTCAAAAGCTTCAAATGGTAACCGAAGATGCACCAAATTTAAAAATTATTGGTATAAATGGTGTTTTTGATGATGCTCAAAGTGCACTTAAGAGACTTTTAGCATCTGATGAATTTAAATTGGCATTAAAAGAGAAACATATCTCACTTTCAGCTGCAAACTCTGTAAATTTTGGAAGAATTATCTTTCAGATAATCTATCATATCCATAGTTATTTAGAATTAGTTCGACAAGATGCTATAGCGGTTGGTGAAAAAGTTTATTTAAATGTTCCTAGTGGAAATTTTGGTAATGCACTTGGTGGATATTATGCTTTAAAAATGGGACTTCCTGTTGAGAAAATTATTATCTCATCAAATGAAAATAATGTTTTAACAAAGCTTATTAAAACAGGAAAGTATGATATAAGAGACTCAAGTGTAATATCTACCACTTCACCAGCAATGGATATTTTAAAATCATCAAATGTTGAAAGAGTTTTGTTTGATATGTTTGGTGATAAAAGAACAAAAGAGTTGATGGATAACTTAGAAGAGAAAAATTTTTATGAATTAAG
>JAFLJV010000076.1 GCA_022712845.1 Sulfurimonas sp.
AAAATCCTGAGTTTATTTTCTGTACCAGAGTATCTAACTAAATGGCGGATATTTTTATCATCTAATTCTTTTAACTTAGCATCTAGTTTATCTATATCCCCAAGAGGTTTTTTATTTTTAATATTGATATTTACTAGTTTTTGAGGGTATAGTTTAAAAGGACGAAGAGCTTTAGAAGCTTTAGTTTTTGTTTTTATTAAAAGTGCTAGTACTTGAAGAGCAGAAACAAGACCATCACCAGTTTTTGCAAAATCGTTTATGATTACATGCCCACTCTGCTCACCACCAAAGTTAATATTCTTTTTTTTCATAATTTCTAAAACATTTTTATCACCAACATCTGAGCGAAAAAGTTTTAAATTTTTTTCATTCATAAAGTCATCTAAACCTTGGTTACTCATAACAGTAGTTACAATACCACCACCTTTTAATGAACCAGTATCATTCATATATGACCCCAATGCACCAAGAAGATGATCTCCATCAATTATTTCACCTTTTTCATCAACTACTACAAGTCTATCAGCATCACCATCAAGAGCTATACCTAAGTCTGCTCTATATTTAATAACTTTAGCTTGTAGTTTTTTTGTATGAAGAGCACCACATGCCTCATTTATATTAAAACCATCAGGTTTATTATGTAGAGTTACTACATCTGCACCTAGTTCTTCTAAAACTGTTGGTCCAACTATATATCCTGCTCCATTTGCTGTATCTAAAACAATACGCATATCTTTAAGTGAGATATCTCTAGGAAAAGAGTTTTTAAGTTGTACAATATAACGGCCAATTACATCATCAATTCTTTTTGCTTTACCTATCTCTTTTGCTTTTGTTTGAGCATTATGAAGTTTTTCATCATCGATATATATATTTTCAATCTCTTTTTCAGCACTGTGAGAGAGTTTATTACCATTTCCATCAAAAAATTTAATTCCATTATCTTCATAAGAGTTATGTGAAGCACTTATCATTATTCCAGCATCACATCTCATGTTTTCAGTTATAAAAGCGATAGCAGGAGTAGGCATTGGACCTATTTGAACAACATCATAACCGATAGCAGTTAAACCACTAACAATTGCATTTTCAATCATATAACCACTTCTACGAGTGTCTTTTCCAATTAATATTTTATTTGTATTTGAGCGAGATTTAAAGTATATTCCTGCAGCCATTGCAATTTTCATAGCAAGCTCAGCTGTTAAAAATGTACCAGCCTCACCTCTAACTCCATCAGTTCCAAATAATCGTTTCAATATGTCTTCCTTTTTAAGTCCCATATTTTAACATAAAAATTATAACTTTTATGATTTAGCTTGTCTTTAACTTAATTTTAATTATATTTAAGCTATTATTCTGCACTAAATTTCTATGAGAAGGACTCATACATGGCAAATCATAAGTCATCAATAAAGAGAATTCGCCAAACTATCGTTCGTACAGAGCGTAATCGTTTCTACAGAACTCGTCTTAAAAATATTGTTAAAGATGTTCGCTCTGCAATTGAAGCAGGCAACAAAGAAGAAGCAAGTTCAGCAATGGGCATAGCTAATAAACAAATTCAAACATTTGTAAGCAAAGGTATCTTAAAAAAAGAAACTGCTGCTAGAAAAATCAGTCGTCTACACAAAGCTGTAAACGCTATATAAGCGTAATTTACTGATAAAGATAAAAAATTATGCTTGTAGATAAACTAGATCCGTTTATCAACCGCTATAATGAACTTAGCAACCTGCTAAGTTCACCTGATATAACTTCTGACATTAAAAAAATGACAGAACTCTCAAAAGAACAATCATCACTTTTACCAATTGTTGAAAAAGCAAAAGAATACAGATCTGTAATTGATCAAATTGCTGAATCTAAAGAGATGTTAGGTGATCCTGAGATGATTGATATGGCAAAAGAGGAACTAAAAGAATTAGAGCCTCAGCTTCCAATCATAGAAGAAGATATTAAACTTCTTTTATTACCAAAAGATCCAAATGATGACAGAAATATTATTGTTGAGCTTCGTGCTGGAGCTGGTGGTGATGAAGCTGCTATTTTTGTTGGCAATCTTTTTGATGCTTATAATCGTTATGCAGATGTTAAGGGATGGAAAGTAGAAATTCTAAGTACATCCCCTTCTGATGCTGGTGGATTTAAAGAGGTTATTGCTCTTATTAAGGGTGAACAGGTTTATAGTAGGTTGAAGTACGAAGGTGGAACTCATCGTGTTCAGCGTGTTCCTGCGACAGAATCTCAAGGGCGTGTACACACTTCAGCAATCACTGTTGCTGTTATGCCTGAGGTTGATGATGTTGAGATTGATATAAATGATAATGATTTAAAAATCGATGTTATGCGTTCGTCTGGTTGTGGAGGGCAGAGTGTAAATACAACAGATTCTGCTGTTCGTATAACTCACTTACCGTCAGGAATAGTTGTAACAAATCAAGATCAAAAATCTCAACATAAAAATAGAGAAAAAGCTATGAAAGTTCTAAAAGCTAGACTTTATGACTTAGAGATGCAAGAAGCACAAGCAAAAGATAGTGCAAATCGTGCAGCTCAAGTTGGAACTGGTGATAGAAGTGGAAGAATTCGTACATATAATTATCCACAAAATCGTATATCAGATCATAGAATAACTCTAACATTATATAGGTTAAATGAGATTATGAGTGGTGGACTTTTAGATGAAGTTGTAGACCCACTTATAACAGACCATCAAGCCAAGATAGTTGAAGCTGCTGGTTTGTAGTTAATATTAACATTAATATGATATAATTCAATTTGAAACAGTGTTATAATCTTGTGAGTTGGTTACTCACAGCTCTGTAAGCTCTATCTTCATTTTGAAGGTAGGGCTTTTTTTTTGCCTTTTTTTTGGTAATTGTGGGTAGTGCTGGGAGGGAGAGCTATAGCAAAGGAGTACCTTTGTATAGGGTTTTAATACTGTTGTTAATTCTCGGTTACTTAACCAAACTGAGTTAACAAATAAAGAGGACTAACCATCCTCTTTTTTAAGAACAGTTCCACTCAGTTGAAAAAGTATTTTTAACTTCCCCACGAAAAGTAATTGTTTTATCATTTACACCTAGATAAAGAGTATCACCACTTCTTGGATAGATTTCTATACTATCACTAATTAAATTTTCTTTTAAAGCTCTATAAAAACAAGCAGCCATGCCAGTTCCACACGCTAAAGTTTCATCTTCAACACCACGTTCATATGTTCTAACTTTTAGATTATCTCCATCAACATAAGTGATATTAACATTTGCATTGTACTTGTGTCTTAATTCACGAGCTTCACTTATATCAAAAATTTCAATATTTTCAGTAATATTAACTAAGTGATTTACACCTGTATTTATAAACCACCAAGATTTGCCATTATGATTTATTGTTTTATCAATTATTTTAGGTGGAGTGAGTTCACTTAAAACCATATTTCCATTAACCTCTGCACCAATAACTCCAGCACCTGTAAGAAATTTCATATTTTTAGAAGCAAGATTGTTACTGAATGCATAGTGAGCGGCAGCACGAGAGCCATTTCCACACATATCCGCATGAGAACCATCAGAGTTATAAAATTGCCACTCAAAGTCATATTTATCATGAGGTAAAATAACTATAAGTCCATCAGCACCGATACCATTTTGACGGTGACATAATTTTTTTGCTAAATCACTTCTATCTTTTTTAGTGTCTGAGTGAAAAATTACAAAATCATTTCCATTTGCACAATATTTTTTAATTTTCATATTTATCTCCTCTCACTTTTCATATTTTATCTTTATTTTATCAACAAACTCTTCAACTTCTTGTTGTAAGTATTTTAGATTTTTAGAGTTATCAATAACCCAAGTTGCTCTATCTCTTTTTTCATCTATTGGCATTTGAGAAGCTATTCTCTTTAGTGACTCTTCTTCTGAGTAACCATTTCTTTTCATAAATCTTTGAAGTTGAGTATCACTTGGAGTATAAACAACAACACTCTCAGCTATATCATAAGCACCATTTTCAAAAAATAGTGGGATATCTATAAGATATGGAAATTTAAAACTATCTTGTTTGATACTTCTTTTTTCTATCTCTAAACGAATTTTTGGATGTAAAAACTCTTCTAACTTCTTTTTTAGCTCAATGTTTGAAAAAACCAAACTACCAAGTTTAGCTCTATCAACTTTTGAACTATTTACATACTCATCACCAAAACTCTCTTTTACCCAAGAGTGTGAAGCATCTAAAATCTCATGAGAAATACTATCAGCATCAATAACTCTCATACCATTTAAGGCAAGTAGAGATGCTACAGTACTTTTACCTGTAGCAATTCCACCAGTTAATGCGATAGCGTAATCAAAAGCCATTAGTTTCTAATAATCCCTAAATATTCTTTTCTAACATGATTTCCCATTGCAAATGAAGCTACATGCACATCACAGTTATAATAACTTAAATCATCAATCATATCAGAACGGTTGAGATTAATATCTGCTGTTGGATGATACTCTTTTGAAGATAGAAGAGCTGTTGTATTATTACCAAGGTTATAAGGCATAATAATTTTAAAATACTTCCCTAAATTTTTCATCAAAGCTTTATTAGATTCTGTATCATCTAAAGAATTATGAGTTGTACTAAATTGACCATCATCTTTTAAAACACGATTTATATGTGATAAAAATGCAGCGTCATTAGTCATCTCAGATATTATTACATCATATGAATCATCATCCTGGGCACTAATTTCGTCTAAATCGCACTTGATAATTTTTATATTACTCTCATTATGCCTTTGTGCTTCTATCTCTAATAGTTGTGATGAATCACTAATTATTAAGATATCTTTTGCTTCTTTTGAAGTACATACTGGAACATGTACCATCATCTCTGGATAGATAAATTCTTTCATTTTTATGCTCACTTACTTATTATTTAAATGCGATTTTATCATATTAGAATTAAAATGCTTTAAAACACTAAAATATTGCATAAATTTAAGTCCTATTTTAACTATTTGCTTATGTTTATATTGATATAATTTCACACTTTTAAAATGGAGTTCTTCATGAGCCAAATTAGTTACAAAGATGCTGGTGTTGATATAGATGCTGGTAATAGTTTCGTTGAAAATATTAAGCCCTTAGTAAAATCTACAAAAATTCCTGGTGTTTTAGGTGGAATTGGTTCTTTTGCTGGAGCGTTTGAGCTTCCAAAAGGTTTTAAAGAGCCTGTAATGCTTGCTGCGACTGATGGAGTTGGAACTAAATTAAAACTTGCTATTGATTCTGGAATTCACAATACAGTTGGAATAGATTTAGTTGCTATGTGTGTAAATGATCTTTTATGTAACTTTGGTACTCCATCTTTCTTTTTAGATTATTATGCAACTGGAAAACTTGATGTTGATGTTGCTACAAATGTAGTTGCGGGAATAGCTGAGGGGTGTATAAGAAGTGAGTGTGCTTTAATCGGTGGAGAAACTGCTGAGATGCCTGGAATGTACTCTGAAGATGATTATGATTTAGCTGGTTTTGCAGTTGGTGTAGCTGAGAAAAGTGAGATGGATAGAGTCTCACTTGTAAGAGCAGGACATAAACTTATAGCACTTCCAAGTTCAGGACTTCACTCAAATGGTTTTTCACTTGCTAGAAAAGTTCTTTTTGATAAAATGAATCTAGATTTTAATGATGATTTTAATGGCAAACCACTTACTGAAACTCTTTTAACTCCTACAAATATTTATGTAAAAATGTTTAAAGAGCTAAAAAACGAGATTGTTGCAATGGCTCATATAACTGGTGGTGGAATAGTTGAAAATTTACCTCGTGTTCTTCCTGAGAATTTAATGGCAGAAGTAAAAAAAGACTCTATAAAGGTTCTTCCTATTTTTAAACTAATCTCAAAGCATGTAGATATTGATGAGATGTATAGAGCGTTTAATATGGGTGTTGGAATGATTTTAGTTGTAGAGAACTCTAATGTTGATACAATTCTTTCTAAAACAGATGGTTACCTAATAGGAGAGATAAAAGAAGGAAACAGAGAAGCTATAATGGTATAACTTCTTCTATATTATGCTCAATTACCATTTGGTAATTACCTCGAGGTTGAAACTCAAAACTAACCTTTTCAATCTTTATCTTATACTCTTTTAAATCATCCAAAATTTTATAAACATAAAGTGAAAAATTATTCTCTTCATCAACTCTATTATTTTGAAAATTTATAAGTGGAAAAATTTGTACTTTTTTTGCAACTCTTAACATCTCTTTGATAGTTTTGTAGTGAAACTCGTAAGAGAATCTATCATCATAAACAAACAGTAGATGAGAAGAAAGAACTATATCAAAGTTATTATCTTCAAATTTTAATATTGGTAGTTCATTATGATAGTATTTTGACTTGTCATAATCTATTTGGAATATTTTTAGAGCATGTTGACGATGAAATCTATGGTTTTGTATACTTTTATAAAAATTAAAATTAAACCCTTTCATCCAAGCAGGATTTTCATATATTTTATTTATGCTTATATTTGCTTGTTTTACTATCTCTTCTTTTGAAAATTGATAGAGTATATCAGCTCCAAAAGCATTTATTTCTTGTTTATTTGCTTCACTAACGAAAGAGCTAACTCCACTAGGGCAGTCTAAGATTTTCTTGCCAAACTAAGTCCTTTAGTTTTAAGTCAAAAAAAGCAAAGTACTCTTCAAATGTACGACCTGTGACAAGTATATTTTTTAATTCTAATTTCATTTTAATCCACTGTTTCATTAAATGTATATGATTTAACTATATTTTTATCATCAAATTTTATAACTAAATCTTTTGTATCTGTTTGACCAATAGCACGATAAGTATAACGCCCGTAAGTCCACATAGTAACGCCGTTTTCTATACCTTTTCGCCAAGGTTTTCCAAACATTTTAACTATCTCACTTTGTGATGTTTTACCAATCATAATCATATTTACATTTTGTGCATCAAAATCATGTCCTACACGGGCACATCCAGTAGATAAAATAAGAGTTGCAATTATTAGTAATTTATAAATATTTTTCATTTTTCATTCCTGTTTTTATTTTATGAGAACTATTATACTCTTAAACGGTTTCTTTTTAGTTGGTGTAGTAGTATTTTAAATTTAATGTAAGTAGTTTTGAAATTTCTCAAATAATATTCCTATACAGTTTTAATAGTTGCTTACATTATCGACTAAAGTTTAAAATGGTATAGCTATTTTAAAAAAATATCTATAATTTTACTTTTATTCATAAAGCTTGATGTATAGTTTAAGAGATCAAAAAAATCTTGATTATTAAAATTTAGTTTATAAAGCTCTTTTAGATCATTTTGATTAAACTCTTCTGCTTTATATAGAGCTTTTAGGACTTTTTCAAATATAGCTTTTTGTTTATCATCAAATGGAATATTATTAGTATTATCTGTTATATAGTTTATTAGCTTCTCATCTGCTCCCATATTTAGAAGTATTTTTGTGTTGAAGTTTATACAGTATTTTCTACACTCTTTTTTAGCAATAAAAAGCCTAAGATATGGAAGAATGTCTTTGTTGATTTTTTTATGTGTCATTAAGTACATATTATTCTCTACAAACTCTTTTAAAGATTTAAAATCAAGAGTTGCAAAAAGTTCAAAATGAGCTGGAATAAATCCGAGTACTTTTTCAATATTTTTATATAAAAGCTCTAATTCTATACTTGCCTCTTCTCTCTTTATAAGTTCAATAATAAACATAACTACTCCTTTAATATTATAGACCGATTGGTCTAATTAGAGAATTATATAGGAGTTTTTCTTAAAATAGACTGAACGGTTTATTTTATGCTTTGAGTGATTTTAGATAACTTGTTAAGTGTCCTATTGATTGTAAATATCTGTGTTTTGAGGATTGCTTAGGGCTTAGAGATAGATTGCCCCAGACTGTGCCTATGATAAATTCTGATAATGAGTCAGTATTTATATTTCTATGAAAAGTTGAATTGTCAAGTAGTGATTTTATTTTATTTTTCATATTTTTATAAATATTATTGATCTCAAATTCAAAATCTTTATCTACAGGAGACATCTCTTGATTTAGTCTATTTAAAGGACAGCCATACATCATCAATATATCTTTTTGTGAAATTCTTAAAATACTGCTAATAATAATATCTATTTCATGCTCATTATCAAGCTTTTTCAGTTGATAGAATTCATTCATTTTTGGAGAAATTCTTTCTTTTAAAACAGCAAGAACCATCTCTTTTTTTGAATTAAAGCAGTGATATAAAGAGCCCTTTGGAATACCACACTCTTTAAGTATCATTGACATACTTGTGCCGTTATAGCCATTAATATATACTAGTGCAAAAACCACGTCTAATATTTTATCTCTTGTTGATTCTTTTTTCATAAGTGCTAGTATAATATAAAGAGTTTAAGAAGCAAATATATTCTCAATATTTATATATGCTTGATTGACATTACTATATTTTATTATATAAATTCTTTTTAATTTATAAACTATTGTATACCAAAGATATCCATGTTTTAGCATCTATAAAATTCCACGTCCATGAATCCCAGCGTTTATGCAAACCTTTTTCTTGAATAGATTCTAAACTCATACCACTTTGTTTATAACTTTGAACCTCTTTTGTTGTCTCTTCAAGCATATTTAAAAAAGTTGCTAATTCACTCATATTAGAAACTTTACCATGACCTGGAATAATAATAGTATCTTTAGGAAAGTTTTTTAAGATACTCTCTACACTTTTTATCATCCCTTTTACATTTCCACCAAACTCTAAATCTATAAATGGAAACATACTGCTAAAATATAAATCTCCTAAATGTAGTACATTTGAGCTTTTAAAATAAACTATAATATCTCCAGATGTATGACTGTTTGGAAAGTGTATAAGTTCTATCTCTTCACCGTTGAAGTGTACTGCTGATTTAGTTGTAAAAGTGATGTCTGGTAAGCCAGCAGGTTTTGTTGCTGGAACTACCATATTAAAAGCTTTTACGGTTTGGTCATTTTTTAGTAGTTCACGTACACTTTTATGAGAAATTACAACTGCTTCATCACCAAAATACTCATTTGTTCCAGTATGATCAAAATGCCAGTGAGTATTAATGAGGTATTTAACTTTTGCACAATCTTCACACTCACTTATAGTGTTTAAAACCTTTTGGAGCTTATGGTGAAATCCTGGTAACATATCATCAACAACTAGTAAGCCTTCTTTACCAGACAAAACAGCCACATTTCCACCAGCAAAGCCATTTAATCCCATAACTACTGAAATATTTTTACTCACTTTTTGATGTCCAATTTTAATATCTTCTTTTGCTTCACTTGTGTGAGATTCAGCATGACTAGCACCAGCAAATGCTAAAGTACTACTTAATAGTAAAGAGCTTACTATGATTGTAAGAAAAGAGTTTAATTTTTTATAGTTCAAAACATATCCTTTTGATTTATTGTTAAATTTATACATTATGGTATCAAAAAATATTAACAATCACCATAGATAAGAATTCTATACTAAACTTCTCTAACCAAACAAGAGATAAAGTAAAAATCCCCTAAAATTAGGATAAATAATATAAAGAGATAAAATGCAATTTTCTAAACTTGGGCTTTGCCAAAATATACAACAAGCACTTAAGAAAAATGCTTATATTACTCCCACTCCTATTCAAGAAAAAGTTATCCCACTCGTACTAAAAAATCAGGACATCTTAGTAAAAGCCCAAACAGGAAGTGGTAAAACAGCTAGTTTTGTGTTACCTATTTTAGAGTATTTATCAAAAAAATCTACAGAAGGAAAAGCTAAGATAAAAGTGCTTGTTTTAACTCCAACAAGAGAGCTAACTATTCAGGTTGCACAGGCTTTTAGTACATTTGGTGAGTTTTTGCCTGTAAAACCAAAGGTTGTTAGTATTATCGGTGGTGAGAGTATAGGTGATCAGATATATAAAATCCAACAAGGTTGTGACATACTAGTGGCAACATCTGGGAGATTTCTTGATGTACTTAGTAAAAAACAGACTAACTTAGACAAGCTAGAGTTTTTTGTTTTAGATGAAGCGGATAAAATGCTTGATTTTGGATTTGCACAAGAGCTTGATAATATACTAGAAGCCATTCCCAAAGAGCGTCAAAACTTACTTTTTTCTGCAACTTATCCTCCTAAAATGCAAGCTATCGCTTCAAGAATCACTTCCAATCCACTAGAAATTTTTATGCAAAATGAAGAACCTACAGTTTTAAGTATCACTCAGCGTGCCATAGAAGTTAACCGTGAAAATCGTGGAGCACTTCTTAAACATTTAATAAAAACTAAAAAATATAAAAGTGTACTTGTTTTTATGGCAAATAAAAGAGCTTCAGATAATATCGCACAAAAATTTAGAAACAAAGGTTTTGAAGCTTACTCGTTTAATGGTGATCTTGAACAAGAGGAGCGAAATGAAACATTAAATGCTTTTAAAGATAAAAAGTTCAATATCCTTTTTGCAACAGATTTGGTATCAAGAGGAATAGATATTGATGATGTAGGATGTGTAGTAAATTTTGATTTGCCTCGTTCTCCAACAGACTATATTCACCGCATAGGTCGTACGGGTCGTGCAGGAAAAAAAGGAGTAGCTATTTCATTCATAGGGCATGAAGATACAGAGCATTTTACTTTAATAGAGAAACGCTCACAGATAAAGTTGCAAAGAGAGCAGATACAAGGGTTTGAATTAACTGGAGATAAAATAGTTAAAGAAAAAGGCAAAGCACCAGTTAAAGGTAAAGGCAAAAGTAAAAAAGATAAAGCTAGAGAAAAAGCATTAAAAGAGGCTAAATAAATAGTTTTATAAAAGTATTTATTTCCAAATAGCTTCAGTGATGATTATACTTTTTTCCTCACTTATTAAATTAAGCTCTCCATCACTTATATTTGCTTGTAGTGACATGGAACGCTCACTTAATTCTTGTATATTTCCATCTATATTTAAGTAGATAATACTAAGATTTTTAAATCTATTTAAAAGTTTTTTATTTTGTTTAAACCAGGGAGTAGCTATTCCCTCTTGATATACATAAATTACTACTTTTTTAGAACGACCACAAGCTTTTTTGATTCTTTTTTCATCAGGTTGACCCAAATCTATCCAAAGTAAAATATCCCCACTTAAATCTTTTTGCCATAAATCAGGCTCATCATCTTGAGATATCCCTTTACAGAAAACCAAATCTTTATCTGCATTAAACACAAATGCAAGTAATCGTGCCATTAGTCTTAGGTTATTTTCTGATGGATGCTTTGCAAGTGTTAAATTATGCTCTGCGTAATAGTTAGTATCCATGTTGGCAATATTGATATTAGCTTTATAGATTGTTGCATTTGCTGCCATTTTTTCTCGTTTTTATAAATTTTAAAAAGTATAGCAGATAATATTATTTAAAAAGTGAAAATTATTTATTGGAGTACGGATTGTAGAAGTAAATTTAAGAGTATTGGTTGCGGAAGCAAGATTTGAACTTGCGACCTTCGGGTTATGAGCCCGACGAGCTACCGAACTGCTCTATTCCGCGATATTTTGTCGATAGTAGTGTAGAAAGCCAAGTAGCATAAGCTACTTGAAAAAAAGATTACAGACCTGTAACGTTTTCTGCTTGTGGGCCTTTTTCGCCTTCACCGATTTCGAAAGTAACTCTTTGACCTTCGTCTAGTGATACACGACCACCAGTTGTGTTATTGATTTGACGAAAGTGTACAAATACATCTTTCCCGCCATCTTCTTGTTCGATAAATCCAAAACCTTTTTCGCTATTAAACCATTTTACTGTTCCGTTTGTTAATGTTGCCATTTTTATTCCTTGTTTTTTTGAGTAAATTACTCATGAATTAAAAGTATAATAAAAGTTTTCTTTTAGGCGTAATGTACTGTTAACGGAAAGTCATCAATATAAAGCAGACTAAAGATATAATTTGAATCATCTTTTCTTGGCGGAATTATAGCTTAATAAAAGTTAAAGTTCAAGGAGTATTTTATTTTACAACAAAATGAGTTGTTATTATGCTAGTATATCAGACTAAATGGAGGCTTATATGATTAATCGTAATGATATACCACTAGTCTCACTTGAGAGCATGAATGAAACTCATTTCCAAGAGATAGAAATAATAAATATACTGCTGGAACAATTTAATATTAAAGCAGATTTTGACACTATTTCAACAAGCTTTGATAACTTACTTGAGCATATGCAACAACATTTTGCTGGAGAAGAGAAACTTATGAAAGAGATTCAATACCCTTCATTAAATATGCATAAAGCAGACCACGACAAAGTTCTCAATCAAGCACGATATACCGAAATGCAATGGCGAAATAAAAAAGATGTAGAGATTTTAAGAGAGTATATAGAGGATGATGTTTTAGAATGGTTAGATCAGCATATAAAAGCGATGGATACACCAATGGCAGATTTTATTTTAGAGTTTAATAAATAGTTTATTATAAACTTAACTCTTGTTTGCAACTAACACAGTGTGATGACTCAGGAACTAACATCAGTCTCTCAAATAAAATATCCTCTTCACACTCCATACAAATTCCATAGTCATCTCTATCTACTTTTTTAGAAGCATAGGTTAATTTGTTTAATCTGATGCTTGCCTCACTTAATGCATGCATATTAATCTGTTGTTCTTGTATCATCTCTTGACGAGTTAACCTTCCAATGGAGACATCGGGAGAGATAGGTTTGGTTTTTTCTTCTAGTTCCCTTATCTCTTTTTTTATAAGTTCTATATCTTGGGTGATTTTATTTTTTATCTTTTGTAGTTGTACTGAATCCATAGTAAATTATTTTTAAAAATATTTAATCAGTATTTGAAGTTGTTGGTGCATCTTGCTCTTGTGTTTCATCGCCTTTTTGAGCTAGTTTTTTCTTACGCTTTTCCTCTTTTTTCTTTTCTTTTTCTATCTCACGAGCTCGTTTTTCATAACTGTAGTTTGTTTTAGCCATTAGTAATCCTATTTTTTAGTATTTTATAAAAAAAGATCAACAAAAGAGTGATCTTTTTTGTATCTAACCTTGAGCTTTTTTCGCCTTTTTTTCATTGCGTTTTTCTTTTAAGGTTTTTGTTGCTGTTTTCTTAACCGATTTTTTAGCGTCTTGACCTTTTGCCATAATCTCTCCTTTGATTCAAATTTGTTATTTATGCCACTTGCTTGTATTGTATACGACTTACGCTTAAAGATAGCGTTTTTTAATAAGTTGATGTGACCTTAAATACAATATCGATATCATGTCATTATGAAAACAGTCTCACTTACACTACTACTAATTTTTTTGACAATAAACCTTTATGCTGATAAAAATTGGATTGAAATAGAACCAATAAATAAAACTAAAACAGCAAAACCAAAGACTAAGCTCGATATTAATTTATCTCAAATAGAACCTGTAAATAAAATAATTAAAAATGTTACAGTTTTTAAACAATTGCTTGATTCAACGAGTAAAAAAGAAAAAATAGACAAAAATGATAAAAATTGGATTATTCTTAACAACGAGAATGTTAAATGATAATTTTAGATTTTGAGACAAACTCCTCAAATATCCATGATGTAATTGAAGTGGCTGCTTTTCGCGTTGAGCTTATAGGTAGTGAGTACGGGGTGCCCTTGGGGTATAAAGTACAAGACACTTTTCATCGTTACTATTTTTCAGAGTATGAAGTAAATCCACATGCTCTAGCTGTACATAAACTCTCTCCCGATAGACTAGAACGATTAAGAAAAGATGTAGATTATGAAGAGTACTTTGAAGATGATACAGACTTTATAGAGTTTTGTAAAAACACCAAAACTTTAGTTGCTCATAATATATCTTTTGAGTTAAGACACATCGGAGATTTAGTCTCATTTGAAAATCACTTTTGTACCATGAAAGAGAATAAAAAAATTGTTAAAGCCACTAATGTTAAAGGTAATTTAAAAAATCCAAAACTTATTGAAACTTGTGCATACTATAACATCGAGTTTGATGATGAACAGTATCATAGTGCTATATATGACGTTACTAAAACTTTGGAGATTCTAAATATAATGGACGATCTAGTACAAATATAACTTTTTATATATTTTATACTATATTCATCTCCATATCATCTAATTCATCAAGAGTTGGTTGAGTTAACTTTGCATGACACCCATTGATCTCTTCTTCTAAATGTTTATCTATATAACGATTATCACGGATAGCTGAATAGATTCCGATATCAATAGTTTCGTTATCTTTAATAAAGGTATCAAAAATGTCATTTAGTATATATAAATCTTTTGTTTCTTTTGCAACCTTGATAATATGTGTTCTGTCCCTCCACAACTCTGATATAGAATTTCCTTTAATAATTGCATCTACTGAATCTTGCATCTCTTGTATATAATGTATATGCATAACATATCCTTTTTTGCTTTCTTTAACTAATTATAACAATATATTGTATTTTTAATAGTATGGTTTTTAAAGTAATTCATACTATTAATATTTAAAATATTCTAATTTTAGGGATTATTAGTGATAATATGAACTCTAAACTAATAACAAGGAATTAATATGTATACAGTATATCTCGCAGGAGAAATCCATTCTAACTGGAGAGAAGAAATTATAGAGGGATGTAAAGATTGTGATATCAAATTTCTTACACCTGAGAGTGACCATGCTAGTAGTGATGACATCGGTAAAAATGTAGTGGGAGACCAAAAAAGTGACTTTTACAACGATCATGTAAGTGCAAAAATAAACTCTATGAGAAGTCATACTTATATCAAACAATCAGATATAGTAGTTGTAAGATTTGGCGAAAAATATAAACAGTTCAATGCTGCCTTTGATGCTGGATATGCAGTTGCACAAGAGAAGAAACTCATAGTGATTCATCCTGAGGAATTTATACATGCACTAAAAGAGATTGACGCAGCAGCATCAGCGGTTGTAAGTTCTCAGTCTCAGGTTGTTGAGGTGCTTAAATATTTGGTGAAGTAATTAAATATTGTGCTTTTTATCTTATACTTTTACTGGTTCCATCTTTTCCAAAATGGAATCTTCTCTATCATCTGTTAATTAAGTCATATTTGATTAAATATCCCAAATGGTGTATAATAATAAAAAGGATATATTATGAGTAAAGTACAAACAAGCTTGCGATTAGATGCAGATAAATTATCAGAAGCAAAAAAAATACTAAAAGATTTAGGTCTTAATTTTACAGACGCTGTTAATATATTTACAAATATGGTAGTAGCAAACAAAGGTTTACCTTTTGATGTGAAAATACCTACAAAAGAGTTTAAAAAATCCATAGATGAACTTAAAAATAAAGATGGTAAAAGTTTTAAAAATGTAAATGAGCTTTTTAAAGATTTAGATAGTTAATATACTCACTGTTTAGAACTGCCTCTTAAAAAAAACAGTATAAAAAATTATTTTTATCAGATAAAGAGTTAGTTAAAGAGATAGTTACTCTTTTAGCTCAAGATATAACACTTGACGAAAAATATAAAGACCATAAGCTTACTGGAAATTTTAAAGACTTAAGAGAGTGCCATGTTAAACCAGACTTACTTCTAATATATAAAATCAATGATGATATTTTAGAGCTTGCACTAGTTCAAGTTGGAAATCACGGTTCACTTTTTAAGTAAAGTAATTACAACTATTTTAAACATCTACTTTAATATTCTCAGAAGTCAAAAGCATATTTTCACCTATCTCTAGTTTGATAATATGTTCGCCACCTTTTTTGGTGTAAAGATTGTATATCTTAGTATCCCATCTTTTTATATAAACTCCATCGAAGCTTTTTATCAATACGCCCTCTCCACTATATAGTTTTATATTTTTTAAGGGAGCAGTTCTATCCTCTTCTTTCATCTCAGCATTTTTTTTACTTCTATATATAAAGTAGTTAATCCCAAAAACAAGTATCGTAAAAGCTATAATTACTGGAACATCTAAATTTTCTAGTGACATTATTGTTTTTCCTTCATTTTATTAAATTTTTACCCTCAAGGGCACCTAATCATCATATGTTTTTTAGTTTTACTAGTGGCAATCGCTTCAAAAGGATCCTCTGGCCAATAGTGTCTTTTGTATTTACCTCTTACTTCTTTTCTAACTTCAGCATACGAGTTTTCCCAAAAACTTTTTAAGTCGTAAGTTATTTGCATAGGAGTCATAGCTGGTGTAAGCAAATGAACTTGTAAAGCCAAAGTATTGTTAAGTACTTTTGGTGTCTCATGCAGTCCAAAAACTTCTTGTATCTTTACACTCATAGATGGTTTTTCATAGTCTGCGTAATCTATATGTATATTTGAGCCACTTGGAACTTTAACACTCGATGGTGCCATAGTATCTAAAAGCTGTTGTTTATCCCATGGAAGAAGTGATAGTAACATTGTGTAAACATCTAGTGCTTCTAATGCTTTTATAGTTGTAACACCTGAAAGATATGGTCCTAACCAAGTATCAAGTGTGTTTAGTAAAGTCTCATCACTAAAGTCCACAAATTCCTGATGATGGTTTAAAAAGTTTACTCTGTTTTTAAGTATAGTAGCTTTTTTACTCCAAGTTAGTAACCCTAAACCCTCTTTTTTTACTAAATCTAAAATCAATTTTTTAAAGTTTTGTTTTGCAGATGATTGACTTGGTTTTGAGTAAAGTTGAAGTTGTAAAAAATGAGCACTCTCTCTTATGTCAAACTTCTTAGCCTCTTTGTTATAAGTAATAGACTCTCTTTTTACTATAAATGAAGAAAAGTATTCCTCTATCTCAGCCATTGTAATACTAAGAGCTTGGTTTATAATAGAGTCTCTATCATGTGCATATAGATTTGCTACAACTAAATACTCTTGGTTAAACAAAGAATCTTCAAAATGCAAAATCGCACCCTTTGCATTACTTAGTACATACTTATTGTCATTTTTCATTCTTCGTTTTGCTAGCCTATCTGGGTAAGCAAAAAGAAGCAACACACTAAGCATTTCTGTATTAAAAGAGCTACTTTTTTTTGCCACTTTTTTAATACTTTTTAATTTCCTATAAAAAAATTCAGCTCCAGTTATAACCTCTTTGGCTTTAAATTTATTTATATACTCACTATCAAAATCTTTCTCATAAAGATGTGTAAACCTTGATGATATATCGCTATCTCTCTGTGAATTTTTGAAGATATCTTTTTCGCCTAAAAGTGAAGCTAAAAGACAAGCTTCATAAGCAAATCCTAAATCATTTGCTTTTAAAATCATGTAAGCAAATCTTGGATGGAGTCCTAAACTAAGAGCATCTTTCCCAAAAGATGTAATTTTAAATGAATCATCAAGCATAGCAAGCTCTTTTAAAACTTCTTTAGAGTCTTGGATGATGTTTGTATTAGGAATATCTAAAAATTTCAACTCATCAAACTCATCAACTCCCCATAAAGATAAATCTAAAATAAGTGATGTTAAATCTGCACGGAGTATTTCAGGTTTAGTGGATTGTTGCAGTATCTTTGACTCATGCCAAAGTCTGTAACATATTCCATTTGAGAGTCGTCCAGCCCGTCCAGCTCTTTGAACAGCCGAATCTTTTGATATAAATGTCAACTCCAAATGATCCATAGCGTTTGAATAGTTGTATCGTGATTGTTTCTCCAAACCAGAATCTATTACTACTTTTACACCCTCTATGGTTAAAGATGTTTGAGCTATGTTTGTACTAAGGATGATTTTTCGTTTTGATGATTTAGATATAGCTTTGTCTTGTTCATTTTTTGTGAGTGAAGAGTAAAGAGGTAATACTAAAATATCTTTAACTTTGGAAGAGTTCAAAAGTGAGGTTTGCAGATTTTTTATCTCTTTAACACCTGCTAAAAATACTAAAATATCCCCATCATTCTCTTGTATAGCTTTAAGTGTTGTGCTTAAAAGTAAACTGTTTAAAGACCTAAAATCAGGTTGCGAAGTTTTGATATCTAAGTATTCATTTTGAACTTCATACATTTTACCTTTTGAAGTAATAACTGGGACTTCTCCAAGTAAAGAGGAAATCTCCTCAGAATTAAGTGTAGCAGACATAATCAAAATTTTTAAATCATCACGTAAAAGTTCTTGAACCTGCAAAGATAGTGCTAACGATAAATCAGTATGAATACTCCGCTCATGAAACTCATCAAAGATAATCATAGCCACATCCCCCAAAGTCTGGTCACTTTGAAGTTTACGAATCAAAATAGCTTCTGTAACAACTAAAATCTTGGTGTTCTTAGTATATACGCTATCCATCTTCACTTGATAACCAACACTTTGCCCCAACTCTTCACCTAAAAGTTTCGCCATCTGAGTAGCAACCATGCGAGCAGCTACACGACGAGGTTCTAACATGATAATTATCTTATCTCCAAGCCAAACCTCTTCAAGCAAAGAGATAGGAACAACAGTACTTTTCCCTGCACCGGGAGGAGCTTGTAAAATAAGTGTTGAGTTAGTTTGTAATGAGCTTTTTAAATCTTCTAAGACTTCATGTATTGGTAGGTTTATCATATTGAGCATTTATATTTAATTATATACATCTTTTTTATGTCTCACTCTGTATACAATAATGGTATTATCATCTATATCAAATAAGACTCTATAGTCTTATAGGGTGGAGTAAAGTTAGTTAGTTTTTTGAGGTTAGCTACTTTTGGGAACTCTTCTAATTTTTCAATTTTTGAAAATATTTTTAGAGCTTCTTGTTTATTTATTTTAGATAAATCTTTAATCGCTTTATAATTGACTTCTACAGTCATTAAAAACCAAGCTTCTTTTTTGCTTCTGCTATTGAATAGCTTTTATGGTTTTCACTCTTTGTCTGCTCAATGTCTAAATAATCAGGACTATCTTTTTCAATATTTTCAATATCTAATATATCACTTTGTAATCTTATTTTATCAACCATACCATTTTTTAGACTATCTACAATAGTTAGAAAAGCATTAAGTTTATCATCTTGAATATCAAGTTGTATAGTTTGCATTTTAACTACCTTTTATATTTATTTAATAGAGTAATTATATCATATTCAATATTTTTCTAAATAGTGGCTAAATGAAAAATATTTTAAGTGGTAAACAGTTTTACCGATGATGATTTCCATTAATCAAAAATTTCCTCAAAAGGGATAGTTTGTACTTTATTATCCCTATAGTTTTGAAGTCTTTTTTGTGCTTCATCAGCCCAAACACTATCGACACTATCATCAGGTTTGTCTAAACTTTTCGATAGACTCTCTACAACAATATATCGCTCTTGCGAATTAAGTTGCAAAGCCTCTTGTAATATCTGTGCGTTACTCATGGGATATTCCTAGTTTTAATAAAACAAGTATATACAAATAGTTTTATAAAGCTCATATAATATACAATACGCAAAATATTTATGAGGTTATAAACCAAATATTTACATATATCATTAGTGAACTGGGGGGTGGAGCATATCTCAAAATACTGATGTTTGGGATGATACACCGCTTAAGATTATAAGTGAAGTATTTCCAAAAATTGGGATGACAAAATGGTTTAAAGATCAACAGCTACATGTAACAAAAGCTATTAATCTAGAGGGTGATTTTAATTAAGACCACTTGTCAAAATATAGAGTTTTATTTTATATAAACGAAGAAGAGATAAAGATTTTTAATAAATTAGCTATGAATTTCTTTGAAAAAGGCTTCTAATGAAATGTCTAATGCTTTTACTATTTTTTCGATATTTAACAAGCTGACATTACGTTCACCTCGTTCTACACTTCCCATATAGCTTCTATCCAAATTTGCAATTTGTGCAAATTTTTCTTGAGAATAACCACGTTGTTTTCGCAACTTTTTCATAGTGGTGCCAAACTTTAAAATAATATTGTTTATATTAGATTCCATAAGGTTGATTTTATCAAAATGAATACAATATATCCACGGACTATAAGTAGCATTTTATATATTTTTAAATATAATTACATAGTTTGTAAATAAAGATATTTTGAAGTGATAACAAAATATTTATCGAAGGATTATTATGAAAAATAAACAAAAAATTGCTAAATCAGACATTGTCATTGATGTAATAGACAAAATAGACCTTATAAAAGTTGATGTTACTTTCATGTCAAATCTTTTATCTGCATGGGATATAAAACAAATGGAACTAACATATAAAGATATGATTGGCATGAGTAGAGTATGTGATACTATAAATATACAAATAAAAGAATGTGCAGATTTAATAAATTCATTAATCAAAAATAAATAGAATTTATTATGAATGAAATATCAGTTATAAACGAAGAGGTTATTAAAAATAAGATTTATTCTATTAGAGGTTTAGAAGTAATGCATGACATGGATTTGGCAGAACTTTATGGGGTTGAAACAAAAGTACTTAATCAAGCAGTTAAGAAA